>DASWYF010000030.1 GCA_036405135.1 Verrucomicrobiia bacterium
TTCCTGCTCGATCTCCCGTAAGGTCAAAGGCCGCTTGGGTTCTGGCTTCATCCGTGTTCCTTTGGTTCGTGGTTGCCCCTTTGCACCCAGGATCGGAACCGTTACCAACTCATTATGGGGGCAGTGTCAAGATGCGCCCCCCTTGCATAAGCCCGCTTGCTTTGGCTGTCCCGGACCTGTTTAATCTCACGCCGTGTTACAACAGCAGACAATCAAGCAGGCGGTGTCTTATGAAGGCATCGGGCTGCATAGCGGGAACCGGGTGAAGATGACCTTCCTTCCGGCGGAGGCAAACACCGGTTTGCGCTTCCGCCGCACAGACTTGGAAGGCAGACCCGAGGTGGAAGCGCGTGTGGAGAATGTGACGGAGACGAACCGCTCGACCACGCTGGGCAAGGGCAATGTACGCATCCACACGGTGGAGCATATCCTCGCGGCGTTCGCAGGTTATAACATCGATAACGCCATCGTAGAGATCGATTCGAACGAACCGCCCATCGCCGACGGCAGTTCCCGTGCTTACTGTGAGATGCTGGACAAGGCGGGTGCGGTGACGCAGACGGAAAAGCGCGAGCCTTACAAGGTCACGGAGCCGCTTCAATTCTCGCACGGTGAGACGGTCATCTCCATTTTCCCCAGTGACACGCTGAAGATCACCTGCACGAGCGCCGGTAAGGGCGGACGCTTCACCCAATTTTATTCCACGGAGATCACGACGGCCACGTGGAAGAAGGAACTCTCGCACGCGCGCACGTTCTGTTACTTCGAGGAGATCGAGTATCTCATCAAGAACGGTTTGATCAAGGGCGGCAGTTTGGAGAACGCGGTGGTCATCCGGGATGACGCTGTGTTGACGACGGAACCCTTGCGTTATCCGGAAGAGTTCGTGCGGCATAAGATGCTGGATATCCTCGGTGACTTCACATTGCTGGGCCGTCCGCTCATCGGCCACATCATCGCCGTGAAGCCGAGCCATGGCGGCAACGTGGAACTCACGAAGCTGATTTCCGCCCAGATGCGCAAGCCGCTGGTGCAGGCGCAGACGTTCACGCCGCCACCGCCCGAAGCGGTCGTGGCCAAACCCGCCGCTCCGGCCAAAGAAAAAGCGAAAGAGGCGAAAGAGCCCGCCGCTGAATCGGAGAATCTTGTTCAGGACGGCGCTTCACTGGACACGATGCAGGTGATGAAAGTGTTGCCGCATCGGTATCCGTTCCTGATGGTGGATCGCGTCACGAAGATCGAAGGCTTGAAGATCGTTGCGGAAAAATACGTGACGATGAATGAACAGTATTTCCAAGGGCATTTCCCTGGTCATCCGGTGATGCCCGGAGTGCTGCAGCTTGAAGCCATCGCACAAGTCGCGGGCATCCTGATGCTGAAGCAAGCGGAGAACGCGGGCAAGATTGCCTACTTCATGGCGGCTGAGAGCGTGAAGTGGCGCAAGCCCGTGCGGCCTGGTTCTGTGCTGATTATCGATGTGGAACTCACGAAGTGGCGCGGCAAGATCGGCAAAGCCAAGGGCGTTTGCAGTGTTTCTGGCGAAACAGTCAGTGAAGCGGAAGTGACCTTCATGGTCTTGGACCCCTAAACCGACCATGACGACGATTCATCCTACCGCAGTCATCCACCCTGGCGCGAAGATCGGCGAGGGCTGCCAGATCGGGCCTTATTGCGTCATCGGCGAGCACGTGACGCTGGGCGCGGATTGCAAGCTGCATTCGCATGTGGTCATCGATGGCCACACGACCTTGGGCAGTGGCAACGTGATTTATCCTTTCGCGAGCATCGGTCTGCAAACGCAGGATCTGAAATGGAAGGGCGGCACTACGTGGACGCGTATCGGGAATAACAACACGTTCCGCGAATACGTGACCATCCACAGCGCCACTTCCGATGGTGATGCGACCGTGGTGGGATCGCACAATAATATTTTGGCCTATTGCCACATCGCGCACGATTGCCAGCTCGGTAGCCACATCGTCATGTCGAACGTGGGCACGCTCGCGGGACATGTGAAGGTGGAGGATCACGCGATCGTCGGTGGCTTGGCCGCTGTTCATCAATTTTGCCGCATCGGCACCATGGCTATCATCGGTGGCTGCTCCAAGGTGGTGCAAGACGTGCCGCCCTACATGCTCGCCGATGGTAACCCGGCCGAGACGCGCACGGTGAACAAAGTGGGCCTCGAGCGGAACGGCGTTTCGGAAGAAGCCCAAGCTGCCTTGAAGCAAGCCTACAAGATAATCTTCCGCGATGGCTTGACGATCAGCAATGCACTGACCCGGATCGAAGCAGAATTGCCGAAACTGCCCGAGGTGGTGCATCTGACGCAGTTCGCGAGGACGAGCGAGCGTGGGTTGAGCAAGTGAGCGGCGCGGTTCTTTTGTAGCCGCGTCTCGTAAGAGCGCGCTAACTTTCTTCTTTTTACAGCTACGAACATATCTGCGGCTCGCACTTGACGAACGGGACCGCACGATAGATGTTATCGCGCTGGCTAATGGGGGCGTACTGGTTTCGACCATGTGAACGCGTCAGAAGCGGCATGCCGAGGATGATCTGTTGGCCTCGTAAATCACTCAGATCAAAAAATTAGTTGCCAACGAAGAACTGGCCCTCGCAGCCTAAGTTGCTGTGACGTCCGCCACTGGACCCCGACTACGGTGGATGGACGCAATAGACGGGTAGATTGAAGCGGAGACTGCGCGACTCTCAATCGAATCTTATACCATGCAGACTAAGCAGTGTGCTTCGCTGTCAGGACGCCAGCACATAGCCGACAATATCTCCTGGCTAAGCATGTAGTCGTGACTGGTTGCTTTGCCTGGCACGCGGGTTCAACTCCCGCCGCCTCCACCAGCCTACGCTCGAAGCGCCGAATTCACCAGCGTTGTGAAATCGGCTTCGAGCTTCGGCTCGGCACGCCAGCGAAAGGATGAGAGCGCAATATCCCGAGGGATAAACTTCATGAAGTTCTACTACGTTTACATTTTGGAGAGCGAGAACGGTGAAGAACATTTCTACGTGGAATTTACCGAGGATTTGAAAGCACGATTGCTGAAGCACAATGAGGGTGGTGTGCCGCATACGGCCCAGTATCGTCCTTGGCGGATAAAGACGGCGGTTGCGTTTACGGAAAGGAAAAAGGCGCTGGATTTTGAGCGGTATTTGAAGACGGGTTCCGGGCGGGCTTTTGCAAAGAAACGGTTATGATTTCAGCCTTCGCAGTTTAATCCGCTTTATTTTTCTTCGACAGGAATTCCCAGCCGATGATCTCTTGGGCGAGGCGATGAGTGGTGGCGATGGCATGCCATGCTTCCTCGGCCAGTTCTCCCAGCCAGTTGAAATCCTGGTGTTTTGCAGGATCATCTTCCTTCGCCAAGGTCTTGTGCTGAGCTTGATCCAAGAGCCAACGATAGCTCGGCAGATGCGGTTCGATTTTGGGCAGGCCTGCTTGCTGGGCTTTCTGATTGGCCCGTTGCGGAATTTTCAAACCAGCGGCATCGAGGTCGCCAAAGTAGAAAACTCGTTGAGCACTGCCGAGTTCGCGGAATATCTCGTGCAGGAATTCGGTGCGTTCGGCGAAGCAGTTTCCTTGGCCGTAGATCACGGCGCTGAATTGGTGCGTCTGCGCATTCCAGCGGCGATAGGAATCCCATGTGGCGGCATTTTCGAGGACGATGATGCTGCCGGTGTTGGTGGGGCCGCGCTGCCAGCCGAGTGGTTCGATGACGGGATGGCATTGCAACGCTGACAGGCTCAAGCGGTCTTTACGGATGAGTGCGCCGCCGATGAGGGCGTCGAGTCGTTTCTCATCACCGAACAGGGCGAAAGAGCGTTCTTTGATGGGGATGCTGGGTGCTTGCGTGTCTTTCGTGAGCAGGAAGGCATGCAGCTTCTTGAGTTCATCAAAGGGAATGCCGGTGCGGGTTTCGCGGAGGAAGGCCAGTTCAGGCACCCACGGGTAATCCTGTATCTGGCGGGCTTCTTCATTCGATGGCGGTTGGAAATCGAAGGCTTCTTTCCAGCGTGATTCAACGGCGAGCGGAATTGTGACGCGCTCGATCAGATGCGTGCGGTAGCGAACAGTTTTGATTTCCAACCAACCTGCTTCGGCCAAGGCGCGAACGTCACGTTCGGCTTCGTTGCGCTCCAAGGCGGAGAGCAATCCGGCGTCATCGAGCAACTTTTCCCAAGCGCGTGAGAAGGGGCGTTGCAAGACTTCCTGCCGATCACTGCGTGCGCGACACCATTGGGTGAAGAGCTCGGCAGCGACGGGCAGGCGCTTGGGATTCATGGTTTAAATTCGGTTACGAATTAAACTGCGGAGGGCGCACTTTCGTCCTTCTCCCCTCGGAGGGGAGAAGGATTGAGGATGAGGGGTGCCCGCGAAAGCATTATGGAATTAATTACGAAAACACTGGCACCCCTCACCCCGGCCCTCTCCCCTCCGAGGGGCGAGGGAGTGGTGCTGCGGGCGTTTTGGAGTGCCTCGGGAAATTTCATGATGGCTATGAGAGAGCATCCATCGCCTCGGCCATGGTGGTGAGGAGCGGGATGTTATCGATGCGCGTCACGTAGCCTTCCTTGTCACGCTGCACTTCTTTCTGGCACATGATGACGGTTTGGGCATGCGGGACCATCACGCCCAAACGTTCCGGTGGAAAGGCCATGATGAGTTGCAATTGGAAGCTGCGGGCGAGGGCCAAGCAATCCTCGATGCCGTCACCAGAGAGCTTGGAGAAGGCTTCATCCATGACGACGAGGCCGAGTTGTTGTGAGCGCGTGGAACTGCGATCTCCGCGATCATACACGCGGCGAAAGGCGGCGAGCATGGAGATGAAGAACGGGGCTTGGTTCTCACCACCGGAGAGGTTGCGTCCGCTACGGCCAAGCGAGATGGGTGGGGCATCCGGTTTGTCCGCCGGGACCATTTCAAGGTCGTAATGATGGTAATTGCGGTAATCGAGGAGGCGGCGCGCGCGGTCATCGCCCTTATCAGGCGCGTTCACGGCTTCCATCAATTCCTCTTTCGCGCGCTGCACTTCCTTGTCCTTGATGGCGGCCATGAGTGGATCACTGGCTTCGAGACCGGAGTCGAGCAATTGCCAGACAGGGCCGTAACCAGCGGTGTCTTTGCGCTGGCTGAGGCGATAACGGAACTTGCCGACAGGCTGGCTCAGGTAACGATCCAGCAGGCGAATCGTGTTCTTCGCTCCTTCGATGCGGCGGTTCAATTCGTTCAGCACGTTTTCTTCGAGACGGCGTTCCCAATCCTTTTTGCGATCAGCGGCTAGCTCGCGAGATTTTTGCAGTTCGATGGTTTCCAGCACACGCAGGCGATTGTCCCACGCCTCGTTGCTTTCATCCTCGATATTGAAGTCGTGCTGGTATTCGGGATGACTCGGGTTGCCGTGTTCATCACGGGCTTGCGCGAGTTTTTCGCGTTCGCTCTTGCGTTGTGCTTGCGCTGCAGTGGCTTTGATGCCTGCGTCCTTGGCCTCGCTATACAACGCAGCGAAGCAATCGTTCCAGCGCGGGTGATCGGTACGGAAACGGTCGCGCAATTGCGTGAGTTCTTTTTCCAGCACGCCGCTGACGCCCTTGCTCAACTCCACACGACTGGCTTCGACTTCGAGACGACCATCACGGACTTCCTGTTCGGCACGAGCAAGACTTTCGCGGAGCGGCTTGGCTTTGAGTTCGAAACCATTGTTGCGATCGCGCAACATACCGATCTGTTCCAGTGCCTGCTTGTGCTGCTTCTCCAATTCTTCGAGCTGCTTTTGTCGGGCGGCGCGCTTGGGCGTTTGCAGCAGATCAATGGTGGCGCGCACGCGGCCGAGTTCAGTTTCCTTGTCCGGCAAGAGGGAGAGTTCGCCGGCATGGTCGGGCAGCGAGGTATCGGCGAGGCCGCCTTTGCGACCGGTGTCGAGCCACGTGGAGACATCGCCGAGGCGTTGCTTGAGTGCGTCGAGTTCCAGACGCGTTTCGTTCTGTTCCTTTTGCTTGGCGGCGCGCATGCGTTCCAAGCCCTCACGACCCAACGTCAATTCTACCGAGTTCGCGGGCTTGAGGCGACGACGCAGCGGGACTTGCTTGAAAATACCTTCCGGTGTGATGGCACGCCCGGCCTCAGTCTTTTCCAATTCCTCCAACGTCTCGACGCATTGGACATCGCCGAGAAGCTGCTCGACGTAAGCGCGCGCGATGGGATGCGTGACCTCCACTTTGCTGAAGAGCGAGTTTTCGCGCACGGTGTTGCGGAGTTGGCGCACTTCGGCGGGATTCAACAAGGACTCGGGTTCACGACCCGGAGGCGTCTTGCGGAGGATATCGAGGGCTTCGCGGTAATCGGCGGGTTTATCGACAACCAAGACCCAGCGATTGCGGCCTAGAAACAATTCCAGCGCGGGCCACCAGCGTTCGGCTTCGGGTTTCACTTCGATCAAGCGGCCAAGCTGTTCGGCGCGAGTGCCGAGCTTCTGCCGCATCGCCGTGAACAGCGGGAAAGAGCCGGGAGCCTGACCTTTTGACAGGTTCTCCCAATCTTCCGCGAGCTGACGCAGGCGCTTCTCCAGGTTGACGATGTCGTTCTTCAACGGCTGCACCAAGTTCTCGATGGCGATCCAGAGTTCGTTGAAGCGGGCGGAGAGCTTTTGCATCGCGTCCAGCCGTTCGGCGTCGGTGCCAGAACGGAGCGTGGCGAGCAGGCGGTCATCGATGGTGAGCGCTTTTTTCAGGCCGTCCAAGGGCAGGGCGGCACCGTGCTTGAGCCATTGTGTCCAGCGATAGTGACGTTCCTCGAAACGCTGGCGCACAGACTTCTGCGCTTCGCGAAGCTGGTTCACCTTGTCCTGCAACTCTTGCTTCTGACGGCTAAGTTGGTCGAACTTCACCTGATCGGGATCTTTCTGAATCTCGAAGCGGACTTCGCCCAAGAGCTTGTTGGTGCTCTCGGCTTCACGAGTGGACTTCTCCAAGGCCTTCAGATCGTCCGCGTGATCGCTTTCTAATCGCTTCAGTTCATCGGCGAACTGTTCGCGGCGCTCTTCATTCTGCAAGAGACGGAGCGTGTGGTCGGTGTGCTTGAGGACGGCTTCCGTGCGCTTGGACGTGGTGTAAATCTGCTGCTGCTCGGCAATGCGGCGCAGGAAGGCGGCTTCGTCCTCCTGCTTTTCTAGACGCTTGCGGGTGTCGTCGTAGGCACGCAACGCACTACGGACATCGCGGACATCGAGCGGGTTTTCTTCGAGGATGAATTCGCGGATGAACTTCTCCACGTTCTCTTCGGGCTCGAAGGCGATGGCTTTGGGGAACGTGCGATTGAAAGCATCCGTATCGAAGTTCAGGTGGCGCGGGGCGGCGAGTTCTTCGAGGTAATCTTTCTGGCGCGAGAACAGGCTTTCATTGCCATATTCACGACGCAGCCACGTGCGGAATTCGTCATCCGGGCGCAGCTTGCCGCCAGGGGCGAGGGCGGAATACTCGACGCGTTCGGGGATGAAGAAATAAGTCTGCTTCGGCGCGGCATCGGGACTGGAATATTCCAGGCGGATGCCCCACGTCTCGCGCTTCACTTCTTTTTTGCCCTTCTCGGGCGTACGGCTGAATTCGAGGGCGACCAAGGTGACGCCGCTTTGACGCAGGAAATGGCGTTGGCCGTTGCGCTGCTGATTCGTATCTCCGAGGCAATAGCCGACGAGGTCGCGGCCACGGGCGTTACCAGCGGCGGCACGATTTGCGCGCCAGTGTTCACCGAGAAGGACGTATTGCAGGAGATCGAGCAAGGCGGACTTGCCTGTGCCGAATGCGCCGGAGATGAGAACGTTATCCGCTACGTCGAAGATCTGGCGGAAGCCATACCAATTCAGCGCGATGACGCGAGTGAGGGAGATGCGCTGGCTCATGCTTCCTCCAAAGGCAAGGTGGGCTCAGGCGCACCGGGTGAAGGTTGGTGACCGCTGGCCTGCTGTTCCCAAGCGGCGAGATTCTCGAATGGAATCACGCGCGGGAGCGTTGGCAAGATCTCGATCTGGGAATCGCCGAAGCGGTTTGGGTCTTCGTGCCATTGCACACGGACGAGGCGGCGGTTACGGAGCTTGCCGAGCATGTCGCGGAGTTGAGCTTCCTTGGGCGGTTCCATCTGCTCGAAGTAAAGGTTGAGCTTGTGCCAGATTTCGTTCGTGGTCACCACGACGGCTTCGACGGTCGATTCCATGCGCGTGTCGTGATAGATGCGCCAGAGTGTGAGAATGAGCAGCGTCTCGGCCTTATTGAAACGCGCCATCAGGCCGCAATCGCCGGGCACGGGGCGGAGTTGGAAAATAGGACGGTCAGGGTCGGGCACGAGTTCCAGATGCAAGGGCGCGAGGTATTCGCCGAGGTCTTTCTGATATTCGCGTGCGAGCAGGTAGAGCTCGCGATCGCGGCCAGCATCGCCGATGAGCGCGCCGTGGGCGAGCAGCGTGGAGAGGATATCCGAGATGGCGGGGCGATCATCCTCGCGGATGTGCTGCCAGAATGAGGGCCAGGGCAGGGGCATGGTCAGGAAAGCCTTTCGAGGGTAAAGCGTTCAACGAGGCGATCGGCCTCGGCATCGCGCGGGATGCGTTCGGGTTCCGTGCCGAGATCACCGCGCACGGTCTGGATGCGCCAACGGATGGAGCGATGCGAACCCGTGGCGGGACCGCGATCAAAGGCGAGTACAGCGAGCAGGTCTAACAAATCATCTTCCACCGTCACGTGCATGTGCTCCGTGGAGATGCTCGCGCCTTTCTCCGGAAGATGACGCTCGACGAAGCGGGCGGCGCGTTGCGGCGTCAGCACGTTCAAATTGCGGCGGCGGATCTCTTCCTTCGCGTCTTCGATGTCCACTGCTGTGTTACTCTCGGCAATGCTGAGATCCACGGTGGAGCGTTGACGGCGTGGACGAGAAAGGGAATCGGTGCCGTAATACATCTCCACCACGGGCGAGAGGATCTGCATGCCGTCCTCGTGCATGAGATCGGCGAAGGAATGGCCCGCATGAATGCGCGCGGCTTTATCCAGATACGCTTTCACCTGCTCGGGGCGGCGACCACGCATCTCCGTCTGGTAACGATAGCGGGCGGCGGAGAGGCGGCTGAAATCGGCCATGCGACCATCGATCAAGCGTTGCTTGATGGGGATGAGCATGAGTTGGCGCTCCAGCTTGATGAGCCAGCGTTCGGCCTCGGCGTAAGCAGCGGTGTCATCCAGTTCCAGATGCTTGGCGATGCCTTCCGCGAGACGCTGTTTAGTGAAGGGATCGTAGAGAGCTTCCTGCGCGATGCTGCGGGCCTGATTCAAGCGCGGGAGCAAACCTGCCTCTTGCAAGGCGTCGTAGCAGACCATGTGATCGCCGGAATGGAAATCGACGAGGAAGCGTTGCAACGTCTCTTGCGCGGAACCGCTGGCGCGCTGGGCGAGTTCGTGCTGGAGCACGAGTGATTCCACGGCGTGCATCTGGTCATCGGCACGACCGGCGCGGTCGATGAGGTCTTTCACCGTCTTGCGCATCTCTTCGGGGCCAAGGCGATTCGGATCGAGCGCGTTATCGCTCAGGATTTCTTTGCAGATGGAACGCAAGGTGACGGCGAAGTCTTTTAGTTCAGCGGGGCGGTCTTCACCGAGTTCACGCAGCACACGCAGCAGACGGCGCAAAGGCGGGGCGATGAGGACGTAGTATTCATCAAGGCTCACGCGGCGCGGTTGCAGCCAATGGGCTTCGATGAGTTTATTAAAGAACTGGCCGGCGCGGAGATTGAGATTTTGGAACTGGCCGCCTTCGTCTTCGGCCAATTGGATATCCGGATGCTGCATGATGACCTCACGGATGAGCAGGCGGGCTTCATCGTGCGGGATCTGGCCGCCTTCATCGGCGGCTTCCACGAGGCGGTCGGCGCAATCGATATAAATGGCGGCAGTCGGACGGCTCAACGGGCGGAAGAATCCGCCGTTGAGCAGAGGGGCGAGCTTGGCGCCCAGAGATGATTTGTTTTCATCCGACATGAGGGCCATAGGGTTAACTGGTTTTTAGGTCGCTGTCACCTGTGCTGATAAGGGGAAAGGAGAAATTTGATTACACCTTACTAGAAGGTGATAAGTGGTGGACATAGGAAAGCCACAGCCTGGCGGGTTGCCGGGTGGGGCAGGTTAATTGAAAATATGCGGTTGCAGGCGTGTCACCCTCTACTGCCGGCAAGATGCCGGCAGCACATTGAGGGCGTTCCTTAGGCGACTTGCGGGGGGCCGAAGCCGGCGCGGTAGTCGCGGGCGAGGATGTCTTTGTTCGCCTGGTCGTGGTTGGAGAATTTGAAGTTCGGGGCATCCCAGCGGAGTTCTTGCCCCGGGAAGCGCGTGGCTTTCACGGCGAGCAGGCACGGCTCGGTGATGCGCCAGCCGATGGTAAGTGGGGTCCACAGCGGTTTCTTAGCGCCGAGGCAGTTGTCCGCCCAGTCTTTCCAGTGGTTGCGTGGCTCGACTTGGGGCAAGGGTTCGTTCTCCACGACCTTGCCTTTACGGAAGACGGTGATCTTGCCATCGGCTTGGAGAAGTAGCGTGCCTTCAGTGCAGACGACCATGGTGTGGTTCGCACCGACTTTCATGGCGGGCAGGCCCAAGGCGGCGAAGGAGGGTTGCTGCGCGCTGTCGTTGTAATGCACCACGAATTTCTCACGAGCGAACTTGCCGCCGCCAGCGTAGGTGATGGTACTTTGGTTGAAGGCGGTGTGACTGGTGTTCGCAGCCTTGTGCGTATGGGTCACAACGGCTTCGGGTGAAGGTAGGTCGTAGGCGAAATAGAGCAGATCGATAAGGTGGCAACCCCAGTCGGCGAGCTGGCCGCCACCGGTTTCCCAGAAGGAACGCCAACGACGCGGGGCGATCTCATCACTGTAAGGAATATCGGCGGCGAGTGGTCCGCGCCAGAGGTTCCAATCGAGATAATCGGGGACTGCTTGGGCCTGACCATAGTCACCCCACGGAGCACCGAAGTAATGACCACGCTCCACGCCGCCGGTCCAGATGTAGGCTTCGACAGGACGACCCAGCTGGTTCTTCAAGAGCATTTCCACGGCTTGCATACGGCCAGTATTGCAGGCGCGTTGGTTGCCCATCTGGGTGACGAGATTCGGGCGCGAGGCCAAGGCGTCGCGCATCATCCGCAGCTCGCTGAGTTGCTGCACGAGCGGTTTCTGACCGAAGAGATGCTTATTGTTTTGCAGGGCGGTGAGCATCATCGGGGCGTGGTGGAAGTCGGGAGTATCGACGATCACGGCATCGAAGTTCGCCATGTGTTTGGAGAAGCCTTCGCGGTAATCCTTCAAGGTCCAAGCGCCAGGAAATTCCTTTTGGATTTTATCGAGTTCGCGCTGGTCCACATCGCAGAAGCCGGCCCATTCGACAGCAGGGTGATCTTTCAGGCCTTTGCGCTGTAGAGCGCCGATGCCGCCGACACCGATCTGGTAGATGCGCAGCTTGCTGTTTTTGTTCGTCTGGGCGCGGGCGGACCAGGAAAGGGCCGCAACACCGGCCGTGATGATGGCGCCGTTTCGCAAAAAAGTGCGACGCGTCACAGGTGTGGAAGGGGTCGTCTTGTTCATAAGTGGATGGGGTGGATTGTGCATGACCGAAGTTTTGCCTCAAGCAAAACAAGCGAAAGGGGAAAGATGATTTTACTTACGAAGTCATCTTCCCGCGCACCCTTGAGGCTGAGCATTACCCACAATCTTCAAAGTTTGGAGTATCCGGCCAGGGGTTCTGAGGTAGGGCATTTCTCGATGGCCGTTTCAATTTATGAGTTCGGCGGTGAAGGCCAAAGTTTGGGCAAAGCCGCAGCTTTGCCCCACCATGATCAGGGAGTAGCCTGCGTTCATGCTCCTAATTCATGCGATGCCATCGCTTTGTTGCAACGTGCAATTTCATAGGGACAAACCGCAAGCGTTGATGGCGAAAAATGGCTTAAATGTCCTGAAAATAGGCCTGTCCAGACCTAAAAGTCGACTGGCATTGGATTGGCTAAAGAATAAAGCATGAGCACTTTAATACTTATCCCCATGTTTGGCGCGGCCGGATGGTCGCTGCTGTATCTGATTTTGGGTGGAGGCATCGGCGGTGCGCTGCTGATCTTCTTCGTCCTTAAAATGATTGGCAAATAAGCCAGCCTTGTGCGGAGCCTGAAAGATGACTGAAATGTAGTTCGATGGTTCCGTGCAATGGTGCGCCGGGTCACTCCGGCGCACCAATATCCTTTTACTGCCAGCCGAGAAGGCTGTCTCAAGCCTACATATGTATTGGTGGATTTTGCATGTTCCCAGAGCAGGCTTTCGCTATATAGTAAGAGTCGAAATCCTGAATGAATGTGGCATGGAATAGATGGGCAGTCTGGCTGGCAATGCTGGTCGGAAGCGGTGTGATGTCAACTCAAGCTGCGGTGGATTACGTCAAAGAGGTCAAACCCATACTCGCCCGTAATTGCTACAAGTGTCACGGAGCTGCGGAGCAGAAATCAGAGATGAGGCTGGACACTGTCGCTTTCGCGTTGAAGGGGGGAAGCCGTGGGCCGGCCATTGTTCCCGGTAAAAGCAGTGAAAGCCGGTTGATACAAGCAGTTCGGGGCATTGCGCCGGAACTGAAGCAAATGCCATTGAAAATGTCTCCGCTATCGGCGGCAGATATTACAACCATTGCCAAGTGGATCGATGAAGGGGCGGTGGCTCCGGCGAATGATGCGCCCCAGGACATGTATGCCTCCGCCAGGGCGCACTGGGCATATCAAGCTCCGCAACGTCCGGCATTGCCGGAGGTGAAGGACAAGAATTGGCCCAAAAATCCGATCGATCATTTCATCCTCGCGAAGCTGGAGGAAAAGGGGATCAAACCTTCACCGGAAGCTGACAAGGTGACTTTGATGAGGCGAGCCGCATTTGACCTGACAGGTCTGCCGCCGACGTTAGAGCAAGTGGAAGCGTATCTGGCGAATTCAAAACCCAAGGCCTATGAAACATGGGTGAACGAATTGATCGCCACACCGCATTATGGTGAACGCTGGGCGCGGCATTGGCTGGACGGGGCCCGTTACGCGGATTCAAACGGTTACAGCATCGATGCTGCGCGGCAGATATGGCAGTACCGAGATTGGGTGATCAATGCGATAAACAATGATCTGCCCTTTGATCGATTCACCATCGAGCAGATAGCGGGAGACATGCTGCCCAATGCAACAGAGGCGCAAAAGGTGGCAACCGGATTTCATCGTAACACGCAGATCAACCAGGAAGGCGGCATCGACAAGGAGCAATTCCGGATCGAATCGATCTTTGACCGGGTGGCGACAACGAGCACTGTGTTCCTGGGGTTGACGGTGGCCTGTGCCCAATGTCACGACCACAAGTTCGATCCGATATCCCAAAAGGAATACTATCAGCTATTCGCATTTTTCAACAGCTCGGATGAACCGTCTCTCCGGGTTCACAACCCGGAAGACCAGCCTAAAACCGAAGAACTCAACCAGAAGATAAAACTGGCAAGAGAAGAGATGGCCGCGATGATAAAAGCTGCTGAGCCAGGGCTGAAGGAATGGGAGGCGGAATTAAGCGAGAGTGTGCGCAAGAAACTTAAGGCCGACGTGGTCAAAGTGCTGGATTTGCCAGTTGAGAAACGGACAGCGGAGCAGAACAGGGTTTTGACGGAAGCGATGCTGGCGGGGGATGCGGTATACAAAAAAAGGGCTGCTGAACTGGCCAAGCTCCAGAAGGAGATGGCCAATTTTGATAGCAATTTTACACTGATCATGGCTGAGCGAAAAGAACCCCGTGACACGTTTCTTTTCATCAAAGGTGATTTCACCCGGCCAGCCGACAAGGTGACGCCGGGTGTGTTAAAGGTGTTGAATCCATTAGACTCCAAGAAACCCAACCGTTTGGATCTTGCCCGATGGCTAGTGGATCGCCAGAACCCATTGACGGCGCGAGTGACGGTGAACCGCATCTGGCAGGTGTATTTCGGCGCGGGGTTGGTGGAGACAGAAAATGACTTTGGCTCACAGGGAGCGTTGCCGACTAACCAGCCATTGCTAGACTGGCTGGCGGTGGAGTTCATGGACAGTGGGTGGAGCCAAAAACATATCCACGAGTTGATAGCCAGTTCGGCGACCTACCGGCAGTCATCCAATGTGCGCAAAGACTTGGAAACGGTGGATCCGACGAACAAGTTGCTCGCACGGCAAAACCGTCTGCGGCTGGAGGCAGAACTGGTGCGGGACTCGGCGTTGTCCGCGAGCGGGATGCTTTCGCGCAAGGTGGGTGGACCGAGCGTGTATCCACCGCAGCCGGATGGTGTGATGTCATTGGGGCAGATGAAGCGGGAATGGACTCCGAGCAAGGGCGAGGACCGGTATCGCCGGGGCATGTACACCTTTTTCTGGCGGGCTACGCCCAACCCGTCGCTTATGGTGTTTGATGCGCCGGACAGCTTTAGTTCCTGTACCCGGCGTCCCCGCTCCAACACACCTTTGCAGGCGCTTACCTTGTTAAATGACCAAGCTTACTACGAGCTTGCCCATGCTTTGGCTGAACGCGTGATGCGTGATGGGCCGAAAGAGGATGCGGCGAAGATCGAGTATGCTTTCAAGCTGTGTACATCACGTGCTCCAGACAATATCGAGCGTGAACGGCTGGCGGATTTGTTGAAATCGGAGCAGAAAACGTTTGCCCAAGCACCGAATGAGGCGAAGGAACTGGTGGGGGCGAAAGAGAAGTTTGACTCCGTGCAGCTAGCGTCATGGATGACGGTGTCGCGAGTGCTGCTCAATCTGGACGAAACCATTACCCGTGAATAAGCGATGAAGCCCGTGTCTAAAGATCCATTGCATGAAGTTACCCGGCGGCATTTCTTCAGCCGTTGCGGAATGGGGCTTGGTTCCATCGCGCTGGCTGGTTTGCTGGGTGGAAATAAGGCATCGGCAGAAGGGTTAAAACTCAAGAATCCTTTAGCGCCGAAGGAACCGCATTTCACGCCCAAGGCGAAGAATGTCATCTTCATGTTCATGGCGGGCGGGCCTTCACAGCTCGATTTGTTTGATTACAAGCCGAAGCTGGTGGATCTGAACGGGCAGCCGATCCCGCAATCGTTCATTGAGGGAAAACGGTTTGCGTTCATGGACAGCAGCCATCGTACGAACCTGTTGGGCACGCGACGCGAGTTCAAACAGCACGGCAAGAGCGGTATGTGGGTGTCGGATCTTATGCCGCATACGGGTAGCATCGTGGATGACATCACGATGGTGAAGTCTTGCGCGACGAATCTTTTCAATCATGCACCCGCGAAGCTTTTCATGAACACGGGCTCCGGCATCTTCGGAAGGCCGAGCATGGGTTCATGGGTGACGTATGGCATTGGCAGTGAATCGAATGACTTACCTGGTTTCGTGGTGCTGCAATCTGGCCCGCGTGGCCCTCGTGGTGGTTCGGTGAATTGGGCTTCGGGCTTTCTGCCAAGCACGTATCAAGGTGTGCCTTTGCGAGGGCAGGGTGAACCGATCCTGAATTTGAACCGGCCGCTGGGCATCAGCCCCGAGAGGCAAAGACGCACGATCGATGCGGTGCGGGACTTGAATTTCAAGCGCTTGGTGGAGACGGGGGATGATGAGATCGCGACGCGCATCTCGGCCTACGAGATGGCGTATCGCATGCAGACGAGCGGGCCGGAGTTGATCGATATTTCCGGTGAATCGAAGGCGACGCTGGATATGTATGGCATTGATCCTTACAAGCCGTCGTTTGCGCGGAATTGTCTGCTGGCGCGACGTTTGGTGGAGCGGGGCACACGTTTTGTGCAGCTCTATCACACGAATTGGGACAGCCATGGCGGGCCTAATGAAAATTTGCAGGAAGATTTCGAGCGTGTGACGAAAGAGGTGGATCAAGGCGGTGCGGCTCTGGTGAAGGATTTGAAGGCGCGCGGGCTGCTGGATGATACACTTGTCATATGGGGCGGAGAGTTTGGTCGCACGCCGATGGGTGAGGTGCGTGAGAAGACGGGGCGCAATCATCATATCGATGCGTTCACGATGTGGTTCGCGGGTGGTGGCGTGAAGCAGGGTTACGTGCTGGGTGAGACGGATGAGCTGGGTTTCAACGCGGTTCATGACAAGGCGCATGTGCATGATCTGCACGCGACGATCCTGCATCTGCTCGGATTGGAGCACACGAAGCTGACGTTCCGGTTCCAAGGGCGTGACTTCCGGTTGACGGATGTGGAGGGGGAGATATTGCACAAGATGCTAGCCTAGCCGGTTGCACCGGCGGGCCAATATGGGGAATCGGCCCGAAGCTTTTAGCAACGGCTTTGACACATTGGAGGATTACCGGCTAACTGGCTGAGCGTGGACAAACTCGTCACCAAAGTAAGGAAGAATATTCAGTCGCATGGCCTGATTCAGAAGGGCGAGGCGGTGTTGGTGGCGGTTTCTGGTGGGGTGGATTCCATGGTGCTGCTGGATGTGCTCCGGCAATTGGCGGAGACGGATGGTTTCACGATCTTGGTGGTGCACTTCAATCATCAGTTGCGGGGGCGGGCGGCAAATTTGGATGAGAAGCTGGTGCAGAAGTATTGCGTGAAGCATGGAGTGCTATTTGAAGCGGGCAGGGGAGATGTAAGAGGATTGGCGAAGGAGAAAAAGATTTCCATCGAGATGGCGGCGAGAGAATTGCGATTGGATTTTCTTTCATTGGTTGCAGAAGAACTTCGCTGTAATCGTGTGGCAGTGGCGCATCATGCGGATGATCAAGTGGAGCTTTTTTTTATCCGGCTCTTTCGCGGTAGTGGTGGTGATGGATTGGGTGGTATGGAGTGGGAACGTGCTTTTCCGGGGGAAGAGAGCGGGTTGAGGCTGGTGCGTCCTTTACTGGATCTGGATAAAGCGGAGTTGTTGCAATACGCGAAGCAGCACGCGGTGCCGTATCGCGAAGATGCGACGAACAAGGATACAAAGATTTTTCGCAACCGGATCAGACAGAAACTGGTGCCGGAGATCAGGACTCTCTTTGGAGAGGGGGTGATGCCTGCTATCATCCGCACGATGGAGGTGACCTCTGCGGAAGCTGATTTGGTCGCCGTAGAAGCCAAGGCATGGGTGGGGTCAGCGAAACGAAAACTAGCGTTTTGCAAATTGCACGTTGCGGTTCAGCGGCAGATTATTCAGCAGCAGTTGTGGAGTTTGCAGGTGGCGGAGTCGTTTGAATTGATTGAGGAGCTAAGGACGGCGCAGGATGTCATTGTGCAGGTGGATAAGTTAACTTTTTTATGTCGTCGTCCTGATGGCACGGTAGAAAAGAGCGGGCCGAAAGCGTTGGATTTTAATGCAAATGGCTTGGAAGTGGCTATGGTAAATCCCAGCGGAACAGTGCTATTCGCTTCGTTGGCAATCACTTGGGAGAAAGAGGAGATAGTCGGGGAATTTAAAAGACCGAAATCGTCGATTGGAATGGAAGTCTTTGATGTGGAGAAGGTTGGGGATATTGTTCGGTTGCGGCATTGGCAGGCTGGGGATCGGTTCCAACCGTTGGGGATGGCGGAATCGGTAAAGTTACAGGACTGGTTTGTGAATCAGAAGATTCCGGCGGAGCGGAGGCGGAAGTTGGTGGTGGCTGAGGCGGCGGATGGACGGATTTTCTGGGTAGAAGGATTGCGGATCGGGGAGCAATTCAAACTCGACAAGGCTTCCCGGCAGCGGTTGAAATGGCAATGGCAAGCCGTGAGTCCGAGATAGTAGGGGTAGATACGGAATCTTATGGGGTGCTTAAACTATTGGCAGATGGCCGGTTGCTAGTGCGCAACGACCATGCTAGTGTAGTCAAAATTACAAATGTCGGACGAAAATAAGAACTTCGAAAACGGTCGCGGCGGAAGCGGCGGCGAGTTTAGGACCCCACCCAAGACGTGGTTGTATTGGCTGTTGATCATCAGTGTCATCCCAGCGCTCATCATCATCCAAGGCAAAGGGCAGGCGAAGATCGAACCATTGACGCATACGCAGTTCGTTGAGTTGGTGGATCAGGACAAGATCGTCTCCGGCGAGATCAATTATCATCCGCAATCTCCCGACCTGCGCGAGATCACGGGCAAGTATACGGTGGAGGACAAGGCTGCCGCGGGTGGCAAGGCAGAGAAGAGTTTCCGCATCAAGACGCGTTTGAATGAGCCGCTGGAGGAGAAGATCCTCGCGACGGGCAAGTTCAAGACGGTGGAGCCGAATACGTTCATGATGGGCTTGATGATCACGCTGCTGCCGTTCCTGCTGATCGCCATCCTTATCTATTTCTTCTTGTTCCGTCAGATAAAGAATGCGGGCAAGAACGCGATGAGCTTCGGCAAGAGCAAGGCGCGCATGCTGAGCAAGGAGAAGAACAAGACGACCTTCAAGGACGTGGCTGGTGTGGAAGAGGCGAAGGAAGAAGTCTCTGAACTGGTGGAGTTCCTGAAGGATCCGAAGAAATTCCAGAAACTGGGAGGCCGTATCCCGAAGGGTATCTTGATGGTGGGTTCACCGGGTACTGGCAAAACGCTGTTGGCGAAGGCTATCGCGGGTGAAGCGGATGCGTCGTTCTTCAGCATCAGCGGTTCCGATTTTGTAGAGATGTTTGTGGGTGTGGGCGCGAGCCGCGTGCGCGATATGTTCGAGCAGGCGCGCAAGAGCACGCCGTGCTTGATCTTCATTGACGAAATCGATGCCGTGGGTCGCAGCCGCGGTCATGGCTTCGGTGGTGGCAATGACGAGCGCGAGCAGACGTTGAATGCATTGCTGGTGGAGATGGATGGCTTCGATACGCAGGAAGGCATCATCATCATCGCGGCAACTAACCGCCCGGATGTGCTGGACCCGGCGTTGCTGCGCCCGGGCCGTTTTGACCGGCAGGTGATCGTAAGCCTGCCCGATGTGCGCGGTCGCGAGGCGATCCTCAAGGTCCACGCGAAGAATGTGAAGCTCGACCCGCTGGCAGACCTCTCGATCATTGCGCGGGCGACTCCGGGTTATTCTGGTGCGGATTTGGCCAATCTTTTGAACGAAGCGGCCTTGCTGGCGGCTCGTGCAGGCAAGAAGGCGGTGACGATGCCGGATCTCGAAGAGGCGCGCGTGAAGGTACGTTGGGGCCGTGAGCGTCGCAGTCTGGCCATGACGGATGAGAATAAGAAGCTCACCGCCTGGCATGAGGCTGGTCATGCATTGGTGAACGTGCTCTTGGAGCATGCGCATCCGCTGCACAAGGTGACGATCATTCCGCGTGGGCAATCGCTGGGTTCTACATGGTCGTTGCCGAAGGAAGACCAGTTGAATCACGGTCGCTTGGAGATGATCGATATCATCACCATGACGATGGCAGGTCGTATTGCAGAGGAGATCGTGTCCGGCGATATCTCCAGCGGTGCGGCTGGTGATATTCAGCAGGCTACGAATCTGGCGCGCGCGATGGTTTGCCAATGGGGCATGAGCGACAAGCTGGGCATGGTCCAGTACGGGAACGACAATGATAATGTGTTCCTCGGTCGCGACATGGCGACGCGCAAGGATTACAGCGAGCGGACCGCGCAAGAGATCGATGAGGAAGTGCGCCGTATCATCACAGAGGCGTATAACAAGTCGAAGAACCTGCTGGAATCGCATCGCGACAAGCTGGAGATCATCGCGAATGCGTTGCTGGAGTATGAGACTTTGGATGGTGCGCAGGTGCTGGACATCGTGAAGACGGGCAAGTTCACGCCGCCGCCGAGCCAAGGAAATGGTGAGCCGCCGATGGGCGCGCCAGCGGTGACACCATTGCCGGAAATTCCGAAACCTACGCCGCCGAAGCTGGATCCGGGTCTGGGTTCGGCTGCGCCAGCTCCGGCATAAAGTTGATTCTTTCAAAAGCCGTCCAAGAAGAGATTCTTGGACGGCTTTTTGTTTTGATAGTGGGTCAGATTAATGGGCGTCTTTCTATGGCCGATTCAATTTGTGAGTTCGGCGGTGAAGGCCGAGGTTAGGGCAAAGCGGCAGCTTTGCCCCACCATGGACAGAGGATAGCCAGCGTTATTTTGCTTTCCTGTGTCATCGGCATTTCGGGGCCGTGTCTGGATGCGCTTAACTGATCCATTACCTTTTTCTTTTTGTTTACGGACGGGTTCAATTGTCACAACGTGGTTCTCATCTTTCACATGAACACACGCTGGCTTTCTTTCTGCATCGGTTTGGGCGCTTTGCTGTCGGCGCAAGCGCAGAGCACTCCTCAAATCGCTTCGGCTTCCACGAATACCGCCAAGTATCCGCAAACGAATCTGGCGACGTGGTATGAGGTGGATGCGAAATGGCCGCAGCGACCAGCGGAGTTCAAGGCGGCGGCGGTTTCCAGTGTGGCGGTGGACAAGCAGGACAACGTGTGGGTGTTCACACGCACGAAACCGGCGGTGCAGGTGTATGCGCCGGATGGGCGTTATCTGAAAGGCTGGTGGGATAATGCGAAGACGGTCGCGCATACCATCAAGCTGGATAAGGAGGGGAACGTGTGGCTAGTGGATGTGGGCACGCACACGGTGCGAAAGCATAAGCCGGATGGTGAGTTGCTGCTGACTTTGGGCACGGATGGTGAGCCGGGGGCGGATGAGAGGCATTTCAACAAACCGACTGACATAGCGTTCGGTCCGAAGGGCGACATCTTTGTGAGTGATGGTTATGGCAACAGCCGGGTGATGCGGTTCGACAAGAACGGCAAGTTCATCAAGGCGTGGGGAACGCTAGGGACTGGAAAGGAGAATTTCAGTCTGCCTCATGGCATCGCATGTGATTCAAAGGGCCGGGTCTATGTCGCTGACCGGAACAATGTGCGTGTGCAGGTGTATGATGCGGAGGGCAAGCTGCTGGATTCGTGGAGCAATCTGATTGTGCCGTGGAGTTTCTGGGTGACGGAGAAGGATGAGATCTGGGTCTGCGGTTCTTCGCCGATGCCGTGGAAGTTTGATCCGAAGTATCCGACGTTGCCGCTGGGTTGTCCGCCGAAGGATCAAGTGTTCATGCGGTTCAATACGGCTGGGAAGTTGTTGCAACTATGGACAGTGCCGAAGGGGGAGGATGGAAAAGAGCAGCCGGGTGATCTGAACTGGGTGCACACGATGGCGCTGGATTCCAGCGGGAACATCTACGCCGGAGATATCATCGGAAAGCGGGTGCAGAAGTTTGTGCGGCAGAATTGAGGGCCGGTATGCAAACGTAACGGTTTCTGGCAAATCCCAGGCACCCCTCACCCCGGCCCTCTCCCCTCCGAGGGGCGAGGGTGTCCACGCCTCTCACTTTTTACCCCTTAAAGTTCATGTTCTAAGCCAATTCCGCTCGCACGGTTTCTAGCAGGGCGATCGTTTTGCGGATGCCTTCGAATTCGCTGATTTCTACGCCTTCATATTCTACGCCGACGTAGCCGCGATAGCCGGCGTCTTTCACGATTTTCAGCATGCGGCGGTAATCTGTGTGGCGTTCGTTGCCTTGGGCGTCGAAGTTATTCGTCTTGGCGCTGGCGCCTTTGGCGAAGGGCATGAGTTCGGTCACGCCTTGATAGCGGTCATATTGCTCGTTCTTGATGCGGTCGATGTAGAAGTTGCCGAAGTCGGGCAGGGTGCCGCAGTTCGGATGGGCAACGAGTTTCATCACGCCGGAAAGCCATGCGCCGTTGGAGGACAGGCCGCCGTGGTTTTCCACGATGGTATTGATGCCGATCTTGCTGGTGAACTCGGTGAGCTTACGCAAGCCGTCGGCGGCACGCTTTTGTTGTTCTTCAAAAGAACCGATGTTGCCGGTGGCGGCGTTTACGCGGATGGAATGGCAGCCGAGGAACTTCGCAGCATCGGCCCATTTGTAGTGATTCTCCACGGCGGTCTGGCGCTTCTTGGCATCGGGATCGCCAAGATTGCCTTCGCGATCGCACATGATGAGCACGCTACGGACACCTTCACCATTGCAGATGTTTTTGAGCTCGGTGAGGTAGGCCGTGTCCTTGGCCTTATCCATGAACATCTGGTTCACGTATTCCACGGCGCCGAGTTTGAACTCGCGGCGGGTGACTTTGGGGAAGTCCAAGTTCGTCAGTTCGCGTTTGGTCAGAATGGCTTTGTGCAGTGACCATTCAGCGAGGGAGATTTCGAACCATGGTTTTTTGGCGGAAGCAGAACCAGATTTGCAACCGGCCAGCCCGAGGCTCAGACCGGCGAGAGCCAGAGACGATTGCTTGAGGAATGAGCGGCGGTGCAATGGGTGATTCATTATCTCGTTGGGCTTAAACTTTAATCAATGCTTAGAACTGCCTGACAACGGAGGGTTGCGGAACAAGACAACGAACAAGACCAAGATAATCGCAGCAAAGGCGGCAGGCTTGCCCCAGAGGGATTTCCATTCAATCGCTTTGAGCTCCTGTTTGCGGAGGGTTTGTTTTTCCTCTTCCAGCTTGGTGATCTGAGGCTCTAGCAGAGCCTTTGCAGCAGGATCGGCAGTTGCCAGTTTGGACTTGGCTTCATCGAGGGCCTTGCCTGCGGCGACGAGTTGAGCTGCATACTGTTTGGATGCATCCGGTGTGTGCTGAGTCTCGATCTTGCCCGCGACTTGAGCACCGATGAACATGCCCAATCCCAAAGTGAAGAGCACCAACAGACCTTGCGCCTGGCCGCGAATCTCTTTCGGAGCCACTTGATCCGTGTAAATCTGGCCAGTGACGAAGAAGAAGTCATAGCAGATGCCGTGGATTACGACGCCGAACAAGATCATCCAGCGGACTTCATCCGTGGCACCCAAGGCGAAGAGTGCGTAACGGACCACCCAGGCCAGCATGCCGACGGCGAGCATCCATTTGACACCCAGACGGGCGAAGAAGAAGGGCATCACGAGCATGAAGAAGATCTCTGACATCTGTCCGTAGGACATCGTTTGGCCGACGGGCAAACCGGTCATTTCCACTACACGACTGGTGATCTGGTAATAGAAAGCCAGAGGGATGCAGATGAGCATCGAAGATACGAGGAATATGAGATATGATTTGTTTTTCAGGAGCACCAAGGCATCCAAGCCCAAGATTTGACGGGCAGAAACAGGGCCGCTGGAGGCTGCGGGCGGAGTGTGAGGGAGCAAAAAGCTGAAAAGTCCCAAAGCCAGAGAAGCGCCAGATGTCAGGTAGAACATGTGGATCTGGTTATCCCATTTGAGTGCCGTCAGGCTTAGTCCGGCGGCAATCCAGCCGATAGTACCCAAGACGCGGATGCCCGGGAATTCCTTCTCCGGGTTGGTCATGTTTTTCATGGCCAGCGTATTGGTCAGAGCCAACGTCGGGAAGTAAGTGAGCATGTAGGCGAAGAAAAAGCTATTGATGACGTTGGGGTTGGGCGTGGCACCGGTCATCTGGGTGGTGGCCAAAAACATGAAACCTGCACCCAGAAGATGCATGGCGGCCAAAACTCTTTGGGCGGCAAAGAAACGGTCGGCGATCATGCCTACAAAAAATGGGGAGATCATGCCGGCGATCGGGCCCACGGAATACATCCAGCCGAAATCACCAGCACCGAAACCGATGGTGCTCAGATAGTTTGGCCCGGTGACGTACCAAGCTCCCCAGATGAAGAATTGCAGGAACATCATCACGGAAAGCTGAATGCGGACGTTTGTATTCATATGAAGTTTGCTGTGAGACAGGATAGGGAACAATGGGGAAGAGAGGCAAGCGGGTTTGCTGAGGGAGAAAAAATTGCTGGGAGATATCAACTACGGAGAGCACGGAAAAATATGGCCGCAACGAAGCGGATAATCTTCAACCGAATGGGGGCAAACGAATGGAGGTGATTTTTGACAGGATGAACAGGAGAGAGCAGAGGGAACGGAGTTTAACAGAAGGGAGCGAAGGGAGGGGGAATGGTTGCACGGAGAGTTTGAAGTTTTCAGTGGGAAAAGGCAGAGGGGAGTGACCGCGAAACACGCGAACTATGCGAGCAGGAAGAGGAGCAGCGGGGATGAGAAATGCGAGTTACGTAAGTTGTGGTTTTTGGATGTTCTTGGTGTCGAAAAGGTTGGGTTTTCATCGCAAATTTTAGTGAAAAGAGGTGGTTTTCTTGAGGGTTTTGTGGGATAGATTTAGGTGCTGGCAGCTCGCTGCTGGTAAAGGAAGGGCCGAAGGCCAAGTTTCTGGTTCCTAGTTTTGAGTTTCGGGTTAGGGACACGGAAG
>DASWYF010000031.1 GCA_036405135.1 Verrucomicrobiia bacterium
CAGGTTCCCGAACGCGTCGTAGTCATACGTGTCCGTCACCGTGCCATACTGGTCATACAGCTGGCGCACGCTCCCCTTCCCATCATACCCGTAGAAGCTCGGCACCCAGTCATTCCCAGACACCTGGTCCATGCTCACCAACTGATGTCCCCACACATACACCCGCATCACGTCGAGTTGCGCGGTGTTCTGCGAATTCGTCGCCAGTTCTTCGACGACCTGCGCGTAACCGGTCGGGTTCAGGTCATCCACCAGATACCACGTGGCGACGCCGTTCACGGTCTTCTTCACGCGGTTGCCATCACCGTCATACACGATGGTCACCTGGCCATTGCCGCGATCCACCAGCATGTCCTCGGAGTCATACTTGTCATTCACCGGCACAGAGGTGCTGAAGGCGGACCACACGTTCGTAGAGGTGAGCGTGTTGCCGTTATGATCGTAGGTCTCGCCGTTCAGGCGGTCGTTCGCATCATAGGTGAAGGCCTGCAATGGCAACTGCGGCAGGTTGGAATTGCGGGAGAGGCGGTTACCGGTGGCATCGTATCCATAATCCACGGTGCCAGCACTCGGCCAGCCAGGCACATTCACCGTCTCATTCGTGAGACGATACGTGGCGTCGTAACCATAGGTGACCGTGCGGCCCGAAAGTTCCTGCACACTCTGGCGATGGCCAGAAGGCAGGAGTGTGTAAGCGTAGCTGGAAACATTCGTCAGCACCGTACTGGCAGTCAGATTCGTCAGGCGATCCAACGGATCGTACTGATGATAGTGGTTGATGCCGTTCGGATAGGTGAATCCCTGGAGATTGCCGACTGGATCAAACGTGTAGGTGGTTCGGCCCGTGTGCTGATCCACCACCGCGTTCATGCGGTTCAGCAAGTCGTATTCATACTCCACATCCACGCCGTTCACGCGGGCGGACTGCATCGTGCGCAGATTGCCGTTCAGATCGTAGGTGTAGTTCAGCGTGCCGTGCGGAGCCGCTTTTTGCAGCAGACGGTCACGCAGATCGTAACCATACGTGGTGGTGCCGAGGGCATCCGTCATGCTCTGGCGCGCACCCGTGACAGTGTAGCCATACTGCACCGGCGCCTGACCGAACACGGCATCCGGGATCTTGGAAGTCAGGCGGTTCAACGCATCGTAGACGTACGTCGTGGTCCGGCCATTAAAGTCCGTGCGGTTCGTCAGGTTGCCATTGAGATCGTAGCGGTAGATCTCCTCCTTGTTATCCGGCAGGATGCGCTTGGTGCGACGGCCCATCGAATCATACTCATAACGCGTGATGCGATTGCTCGCATCGATCTGCGCTGTCATCTGGCCCTTGGCATCAAACTCGTAACGGGTCACCTGGCCCAAGGAGTTCGTCACAGAAGTCATGCGGCCCAGGCTGTCGTAGCCGAACCAGGTGGACTTGCCGGATTGATCCGTCACTGCCGTGCGACGGCCCAGATCATCATAGAAGGTATGCGCCTCCGTCAGGTCAGGGCGTATCGCACTGACCGGACGTCCCAAGGTATCGTAAACGAAGTAGTTCGTGCGGTTGTTCGCATCCACAGAAGCCACCACGCGGCCCATGGGGTCATAGGCGAAGTAGCTCGTCTCGCTCAGAGCATTCGTGACAGCCACCACACGACCCGCTTCATCATAGCCGAAATGAGTGCTGCGGCCCAAGGCATCCGTCTCCACGATAGCCAGACCACGGGTATCGTACGTAGTGGTGAAATTGGCGCCATCAGCATAGGTGACACCCGTGCGGCGGCCCATGGCATCATAGGTGAAGGTGGTGGTGCGGTTCGCCGCATCCGTCATCGTCACCATCTGATCCAGCACATCGTAACCGAATTGCGTGACTTGGTTCAGCGCATTGGTAATGGCGACAAGGCGGCCCTTCGTGTCATAAGCAAACCATGTGGCATTGCCGTTTGGATCGATTTGGACGGTCTTCTGGCCACGAGCGTTGTAAACCCATGAAACGCTCCCGCCATCCGGATACACGACGTTGGTCCGACGACCGAGGGAATCATAGCCATACGTCAGCGTGAAGTTCGCCGGGTCCGTCTGCGAGATGAGCTGGCCCTTGGAGTCGTACGCAAAACGCGTCACCTGGCCTAGGCTGTTCGTGCGAGCCACCGTCCGGCCCAAGGCATCGTAACCGAGGTAAGAATTATTCCCCGCCTCATCCTTCACGGCCACCACACGGCCCAAGGCATCGTATGTCGAGACGATGGATTTGCCATCCGGGCGGAACACATGCGTCTGACGGCCCAAGAGGTCATAGGCATAGCCCGTCACAGCACCATCCGCCGCCGTCTGCGTGAGGACTTGCCCTTCGCTATCATAAGTGAAGGAAGTCGTGGCACCCGTTGGCCCAGTGACCAGAACCATGCGGCCCAGCTTGTCATAGGCATAATGCGTCTCATTGCCGGCACGATCGATCTTCGTCATCAACCTGCCGCAATCGGAATACACATCCTGTTCATTGCTGCCATCGGGATGATTGGTGCGGATCTTCCGGCCACCGTTGTCATAGATGTAACGCGTCACCTCATTGTTGGCATTTGTGACGCTGATCAGCCTGCTGCCCGCATCATAACCATACTGCGTGACATATCCTTGCGGATCGACCTTCATGATTAGTCGATCGCGCAGATCATAGGTGTAGAACGTCGTGGCACCGGCCTGATCGGTTTCCGATATTTTCTGGCCGGTAGCGTCATAAGCTGACGCCGCGAATGTGCCATCCGGGAAGATCACCTTCGTGCGGCGGTTCATGATGTCGTACTCGAACCGCGTGATATCGTTGTTCGGCGCGACCTCAGTGATCACATTTCCCGCCTCGTCATACTCATATCTGCGCACTTCCCCGAGCGCATTGGTGATCGCGATCAAGCGTCCGAGAAGGTCATAGCCGCGGTAGGTCTTGTTCCCGAGCTGGTCCGTCTCGCTCATCAACACCCGTCCATCATACGTATAGGAGCTGGTGCTGCCGTCCGGATGCATGCTGTTGGTGTGACGATTCAGGAAATCGTATTCGAACGCCTTGGTTCGTCCGAGCCGGTCCACTTGTGCCACCACCGCACGATGTTCGTTATAGGTGTAAGTGGTCGTATTGCCGTAAGTGTCCGTATCGGTGATCCGGTTTCCGGCACCATCGTAGGTGTAGGTGTTCGTGGCTCCGTGACGGTCGATCTCCATGATCAATTCACCGCCCAAGTTGTAGAACGCCTGGATATGGCAGCCATCCGGGAATGTGGTGCGCGTCAGCTTACCACGCGGATCATACTCGTAACAGGTCTGGCGACCCAACTCATCCGTGGCACAAGCGACACGGCCTTCCGCATCATAGGTGTAGCTGATGCTGGTGCCATCCGGATTGATCTGCTCGGCCAGACGTCCCATCGTGTTGAACTTGCGCTGGGTCGGGCGACCTTTCTTGTCTGTATGAATCTCCTCATCCGGCAGATAAGCGATCTGCTCGGAAACTTCCCCTTGAGGATCTGGGAACAGAGTGGTGACAGGACGACCTGCCGCATCGTAGTAAAGCCTGACGCGAACCGGCTGGGTGCTGCCGCTGGACAAGGCGAAGCGGCCCATTTTACCAGTGGAAACAGCCTTGTTTTTGACACCGAACGACAGCAACTGCAACTGCTGCGGTGCTGTCCGATACGATGTCATGGAGAGCATTTTCCCATTGGCATCGATTTCATAATTTATCTCATAGCCGAGCGAATTCACTTCATTGGTAAGATTGCCGAAACCGTCATAACGGAAGGTAGAAAGACCCCCTTTAGGATCGGTCATGGTCACCACCTTACCCTTCGAGTCATAGGTGAACAGCGTTAGTTTTCCTGCGGTATCGCTGGAGGACAACATGTTGCCCTTGCTGTCATACGTGTTGGTAACGGTGCCGGAAGAGTCCTTCATTGTGAGCACTTTTCCGTAAGCGTTATAAGTGAAGTGCGTGGCCACGCATCCGCATGCTTCATTGGTCACCGCGATGCGATTATCCAAAGCATCATAGGCATAGGTCATGCGACGTCCCAAGGGATCCGTCTTGGACAGGAGATTGTCATTGAGGTCATAGGTCGAGACCGTCTCTGCACCTATTGCATCGATAAAGCGCGTGATGTTACCACGTTCGTCATACTCCTTCATGGTCACATGACCGAGGCGGTTGGTCGTGTAATCTCTGCGATTCACGAGGTCATGATTGTGTCCTATGGAGAATCCGTCTGCATCCGTTTGAACAATCAGGCGTCCCGCCGCATCGTAATCATTTGATGAGCTCTGAACACCGCGTTTATCTGTCACCGTGAGCAGATTATGCTTCCCATCATACGTGAACGAGTTCGTCTCCCCTGCCCGGTCGATGAACGTCATCAGATTCCCGTTCGTATCGTACTGGTAATGCATCTCATTACCGGCGGCATCCACGATGTTCGTTATCATGCCCGCCACATTGCGCTCAAAGATCACGCTCTTGCCCGTGGAATGCAGGATGCCATTCGCTGTGAAAGTCAGCGTGTTATTGTTCGGGTCCGTGATGCTCCGCAGACCATTCGTTTCACTGATGATGTAGGTGTAACCCTCCTTCGTCTTGAACTCGAACAGGTCAGGATTGAAGTAGATATTATCTGCCGCACCCGGAGGCGGATTCAGCAACAGTTCATAACTCAACAGCGGACCAAACCCCGGATTGTCTCCGGCATAAACCACCTGATCGTCCGGATACAACTGGCCGTCAATTTCCACCAACGGCGTCAACGTTCCTTGGGTGCCTTGGAACGGCAGGAACTTGATCTTCGGATAGATCAACGGCAGGCCGAATTGTCCCGAAGGACTCGGCACGGCACCGAATTTGTAGACATTACCATCTGGGAACGTGACCGTGACTACGCGAGATTTGGTGGTTCTGATGCCATACACAGGGAACAACCCCGGCTCCACCGTCTGTTCCCAGTTGATGCCCAGGTGACGGTTCTTTTGCAGGCGGATGTTGTTGATGTCCATCGTCCAGCCCACGCCGAAGTCACCCGTCTCCTTGTTACGACTGTCGTAACTGCGCGTGATGGTGATCGGGATGCCCGCCACCGGAATCGTCAGATCGTTGAACGAAAACGCGAAGTTACCGATCTTCATATTCCGGTCGAACACCACCGTGATCGGTTCCGTTGTTGAGGTGCGGTTCCGCACATCCATGGCGCGCACACGCAATTCATAGATGCCGTTCAATGAGAGCGTCGGGTCCAGCGTACCCAAGGTGCCGTTCACCACAGACACCGTGTTGCTGCTCAGAGTGATCCACGCATTCGCGTTATTCGGCGAAATGGCGCGATATTCCAATACAGAGTAAGCTAGGATGGCGCTGTTGGCGGTGCCGTTCACCACTGTGGGTGCGGTGACTTCAGTGGCATCCGCCGGAGAGGTGATCTCAACCACGGGAGGTCCGTTATCCACATACACATAAGCATGAGCGACCGCTGAAGTGCTTACCAAGCCGTCATCATCTGTAGCCACCGCAGTGAATGCATAAGCACCTTCCCCGAGGCCGTTCAACGTCACCGAGTAAGGCGCGTTCGTGAACACACCGAGGCTGGTGTTGCCCTGGAACAATTCCACTTGAGCCACCGCACCATCAATGTCAGTGGCAGTGGCGGTCACGGTGATATTGGCCGCTCCGCCGGATGAAACCGCCACCAGCATGGGATCAGCCGGACTGCTCAATGACACCACCGGTGCCACGCGCGGATCGGCCAGCACCTTGATCGTCACCGTATCATAGTCCAAGTATTCCCCATCGTAGGCAGTGAGCTCGAATTCATAGACACCCGGCTGCGTGAACTGCACCGTGGTGACCGGCGCGTTTGTATCACCGATGACCACCGGTGCCGGACCGGAGACATAAGTCCAGTCCGTGTCCAATGTGCCGCCCACCGGACGACCGTCATCATAAACGGCGCCATTCAACGTCGCAATATGGGGCAGGTAATGAGTGCGGTTTGCCCCGGCAAAGACGAATGGCGCGTCGTTGCGCGGTGTCTGGCATTTGCCTACGCTACCTGCAGCGTGCAAGGTCCCGATCTCGGAAACACTCAACTCGCGATTGTAGAGGGACACTTCATCCAGCGCGCCCCAGAACGGACGGCCTTGATCCAAATGACCTCCCAGGTAGAAATCTCCCGTCGTCTTGACCTTGAAGGAGCCGCGGTTCTGGGAGAACCGCTCCGCGCCGTTCACATACATGTGGGCCATGCCGCTGGCGCTGTTGTAAGTCAGCACCACATGCTGCCATGTGTTGGCAGAGAGCGGTCCGCCTGCCGTCATGGCATGATTCACTCCGTTCGTCTGCATGAGATGCCAGGTAAAGCTGCTGTAGTGATACAGCATCGTGCCATCCCGCCAGCCCATCACCATGCGCGGCTCCCAAGAATTATAAGCCGTTGTCCCTGGATTGAACCAGAACTCCACGCTGAACGCATCGTTAGTGCCGATGTTCACACCCGCCGAAGCCGGGATGCGCACATAGTCATTCGCGCCATCGAAGGAAAACGCGCTCGCCACCTTGCCCGTCGTGTAGCTGGCACCGTTCGCGAGGATGCCATCCATGCCTTCCGTGATGTCGCGTGCATGCTTGTTCGCCGGCCACCAGCCCACGAGTCCGCTCAGTTCACCCACCACACAATTCGTATTCACGCGCACCTCCACCTGATCAGTCGTGCGTCGTTCACCATCCGTCGCCGTCAACTCCAGCAGGTAAAGTCCGTTCGTGCTGAAGGTCGCCGTGCTGGTCAGCGCATACGGTGTTCCAAACGCGACTTGCCCAGGACCAGAAACCATGCGCCACACCGAGGTGACATTGATACCCGATGGCAAACCATCATCGCTCACCTGTCCCATCAAGGTCGTTGTGTTCAATCCATCTGTGAATGCGAAGTCCGCTCCCGCGAACACCACCGGTGCTGCATTACCATTCTCCGGACACTTGCCCGCCGCACCTGCCATATATAGATTCCTGACTTCATCTTCATTCAAAGCCCGGCCATGGATGGCGAATTCGTCAAGCTGCGTCAGAGAATGATTGCTCTGCGATGGCGGCGTCCCCAGATAGAGCTGTCCTCCAGTACGCAAAGTGATATTTCCGATGACCTGTTGCCTGATAAGATTGCCGTCGATGAATATCTGGTAAATCCCAGTTGAACGATCATAGGTGGTGGCGATATGACGCCAAACACCCGCCTGCATCTGGTTGCCACCCTCCACCAACACTGAAGTATTGGTGATTGTGGTCAATGCAATGCGGACGCCCGTATACGTCCATAAGGCGCACCCATCGCCTCCCGGTCCGGTCCAGAGCACAGACGGACGCGCTTCCCACCAATTCCCGGATACTGCGGCAGGCTTGATCCAGAACTCCATCGTATATTGGTCCATCTGTCCGATGTCGATGGCCGGATTTGCCTCGATCCGCACATGGGACGAAGGACTCATCGTAGACAGCGAGCCGCCTACCATGCCATTCGTCAGCATCGCCCCGCTGTAATAGGCGGCCTCCAGACCTTGCACCACATCACGGTTGCTGTCATTGAAAGGCCACCACGCTTTCAAGTCTTCCGCTGGGCACGTGAGACATTCTGCGCCCACACGCACCTGCACCAAATCCTTGTTCTCCACCAGACCATCGTTGGCGGCGAGTTGCAGCACATACAGACCTGGTTGATCAAAAGTTACCGCCGTCACCTCTTCATTGGACGCAGCGAATATTGCGTTGCCCGGTCCGCCCACCTTTGTCCACTGCTTGATCAGATACCCTTCAGGCATCGTGTCATCCTTGGCTGAACCTTGCAGCAAGGCAGGTGCATTGGTCGATCCCAAGACGAGATCCTGTCCCGCATTGACCACCGGCGGCAGATTGATTCCCGGATGTGCTTCACCGCGAGAACCTGCATTGAAGATATTGTAGACCTCTTCACCTGACAGCTCGCGCCGGTAGAGACTGATCTCATCCATCACACCATTGAAAGGCGACCCGCCAGACCGCGTGCCGCCCAGGAACAAATCTCTTCCCGTCTGCACCCGGAAACTTCCGATCTGAGTGCTGCTGACCATTACACCGTTATTGTAAACCCGCCCTATGCCCGTGTTCCGATTATAGGTGATCGCGATATGAACGAACTGACCCGTCGGGATACTCGGCCCCGGGAGCGAGCGCGATACTCCATTCGCATCATACAGGAAGACCTGCAGTTCCCTGCTGAAGCGGATGCCGATCTGTGCGCCTATGGAGCTGAAAGAACTCCAATGCAACAGCGCCGGACTGAAATTACTGGGAATGGAATAAGCATTGAGCCAGAACTCGATCGTGAAGGCATCTGCATCTCCTATGTCATGGCTGGGATGTGCGAACACCTTCGCGAAGTCATTCACACCATCGAAGTAAAAGCCCTGCCCTACTTTGCCCGTTTGGTAACTCGCACCATTCGCCAGATAGGCCACGTTGCCAGCCAGAATATCTATGTTGTTGCCATCAGCCGGCCATAACACCGCGAGTGCATTTGTGCTCGTGTTTTCAGCAATCGTTTCCACCCGCACCTCGACGACATCTGAATACACCACTGATGAGTCATCGGCCGTCAGCTTCAGCAGATAGATGCCCGGCGCGGTGAAACTCACCGATGTGACCGGCGCGTTTGAATTCGCGAAGGTTGCTGTGCCCGGCCCGGAGAGCTTGCTCCAAGCAGACAGGATCGTGGACGCCTCCGGCAGCCCATCATCCTCCACGTAGCCGTTTAACACCAACGAACTCGCTCCCGCCAGCACCCGGTCAGGACCGGCATCCACGACCGGCCCGCGGTTTCCATCCTTCGGACACTTGCCCGTGGCACCCGCTGCAAAGATCGCATAGATCTCCTGCTCCGTCAGCGCGCGACGGTACAGCGCCACTTCGTCCAGCAACCCCTTGTAACGTGCCTGCCCTGCTCCCGGATATCCGCCCATATAGAAATCATACGAAGTCTGCGGCTCGAAGATGCCAAGGTTTAAGGTATTGTTCAGCACCCCGTTCAAAAAGACCGCCGCTAAGCCGGTCGTCTTGTCGTACGTCAATGCCACATGATGCCACACTCCTGCCGACCAGCCACTCAGACTGATCTTGTGACTTACATTGTTCGTGTCGTAGATGTAGCAGTCCAGATAGGCCAGACTCGGCTGGAACTGATCGATCAAAACACCCGGCTGCGTTCCATTATGCCATGCCAAGATCGGCACCCGGCGCAAGTCATCTGACTTCGCCCAGAACTCCACCGTGAACCCGTCAGCCTTGCCCACATCCAGGCTCGGGCTGTTCACCGCACGAGTATGCGCCACTGTGCCGTCAAATTTGAATGCCGCCCCGACTCTTCCTTGATCGAAAAAATTGATCGTCGGCAGCACCAGCTGGTTGCCGTTGATGTGATCAGCCCCGTCACCATTGCCCTGCCACCACGCGGCGATGCCATCCGGCTCCTCGATTGTACACAATGTTCCCACCCGCACCTCGATCTTCCGTTTCTGCTGATACTCACCGTCATCCGCCACCAGTTCGAGGATGTAGATGCCGTTCGTCGTGAACGTCGCCTGCGTCACCGCGTTCGAGACATCCGCGAACAGTGTCGTGCCCGGACCGAATGCCTGTCTCCACCACACGCGCAACGGCGTCGTGAGCGGTAGCCCGTCATCACGCACCTGGCCTGTCAGTTGCAACACATCATTGGTTGAACGCAGGAACCGGTTCTCGCCTGCATCCACCCAGGGTGAACGGTTATACGGCGTCAGCGTGACCGTCACATCATCGGTCTGCACATCACCGAAATTATCCGCCGTCAACCGCAGCACATACACACCGTTCGTGCTGAACGTGGTCTTCGGCTGGATGACATTCAGATTGTCAAACGTCACTGTGCCCGGCCCTGAGATGACCGACCAGCTTACAGAAGGATTGATCGCATTTGTATGTGGCGAACGGCCGATTGCCCCCTTCATCAACACCGGGTCCGGCCACAGCGCATGGATGTCCGCACCGGCGCTCGCCGCCCAAGCCTGCACCGCTGGTGTGTAAACATAACCCGCCGTTCCCACTGTCAGATCATACAGGACCGGTCCTTCACCCGAGCTCGCCGGGATGAACTCCGCCTCCACCTTCAGGTAACGGCTCCGCACCGTCGGTGCCGCCCCTTCAAATTCTACCGGCTCCGCGGCTCCGTACGAAACACCGTTATGGCTGCTCGCCACGCGTACGACGATCTTGCCATCGTTATAGATCAGGCCGTTCCAAGTCACCGGGCCCCACGCCGCATTCGTCAGTGCCGAGTCGAATACCGCCGTCCAGCTGCCTCGTTGCGTGCTCATCGTCTGGGAGCCGCCAGAGAAGTGCGAGTAAGCCCAGGTTGAGGAACCCAAATAGGTGGTCGTCAACTCCAACTCGCCCACCGGAGTTTCTCCATCCGCACCGAGTGGTCCGCCCATAGGGTTGATCCGCTGCAACACACCCGTGCTGGAGCTTACCCACAGCCGTCCTTTCCGATCGAAAGCCACCGCCGTCGGTCCATGGTTCGCCACTTCCACCGTGCCCACCAGTCGGCCATCCTTCTTCAAGTGGCCAACCGTATTGCCGCAATGCGAGTGCGCCACCCATACATCACCGGACACCGGATCGATCGCCATACCCTGCCCCCAGCCGCCGCCATGATAATAGCTGCCGATCTCTTCTCCCGACGGCGAAAACTTTCTGACATAAGAGGACGGCTCATACGTCACCCAGATGTTTCCGTCCGGGTCCTGCGCCACATTCCACGAACCGTCCGGCTGGATGTTCCACTGCGCTGGATTCACACTCGTGATCGGCAGACTTGTATCCCACCTCAAGAAGCGTCCTGCAGAGTACAGTATCCCGTTCTTGTCCGTGAAACCGCCGTAGCCGCCACGGCCGATGCTCGTCTCCGTGCGGATGATCTGGCCCGTCTGCGCATTGATCAGGTCGAAGACATTCAATGAATTGCCGCCCGCCCAAATATTTCCATCCGGGTTCATCGAAAGATGCCGGATCGTCCGTCCATTCACCTTCACGTAGAAGACGATCAATTCATCCAATGCCCCATTCACTGTCGTACCGGTCCACGCCCGCACATCCCCGCTACCCAAGGACGTATCCAGCACGCCGTTGTTGTTGCGGTCCACCCAGCGTCCGCTCTCCGGCGTCGCGATCATCGCCACGCTGTTATCCTCCTGGTTCGCCACCCACAGGTTGCCTTGGCGGTCCACCCACGTGCGCGAGGGCGATACCCGCGCCACACTCGTCGGCGCGGTGCGATACTCGCCCAATACGCGCCCCGTCTCCGCATCCACGCGTACCACCGTATCCTTGCTCAAAGGCACCCATACATAATTGAACGAAGTCTCATCCACCACCGGCTTCAGTTCACCCGCCACCGTCTGGCTCAAATTCGTCAATGTGCCGGAACTGAAATCCGCGCTGCTCGTCCATGTCTTGCCACGTGCGAACGGCGTGACATAGAACATCACGCTCGTCACCGCTGAAGTCGATACCCCGTCCGAGATCTGATACTCAAAACGGTCCCAACCGAACGTGTTCGTATTGGCCGTATAAGTCAGGTTCGTATTCGCACCGCTCAACGTCCCCAGGAACGGCGGATTCACCATGATGAGTGATACCGCATCACCATCCACATCGTAAGCCAGAAGCCCCACATGCACTGACTGCCCTTCCATCACCAGATTCGTCCGGCTGAAAGTCATCGGCACGTCATTCACCGGCGTCACATTGATAGTGACGGTCGCCGGTTCAGATTCATCCTGTCCGTCAAAAGCGCGGAACACAAAATGGGTCTGTCCCGAGAAGTTTGTCACCGGCGTGAACACATAGTTGGTGACATTGTTCTGCAACGTCCCGAAGTAGGGCCCTTCTGTGATGTTCAATGTCAGAGGATCGTTGTCCTCATCTGTCGCCAGCAAGGTGAATGTCACCGAACCGTCCTCCAGCAGCGTAAGCGTTTGCGGCATCGCGACCGGCTTCACATTACTGTTCAGCACGAACACAGTGAACGTCTGCGTCGCACTCATGCTCGGCGTCCCATCGTCTGCCACCACCACGTTCACCACATTTGTGCTCGGCCCCTGCGTCAACGTCGGCACCCAGGAGATGATGCCATTGGTCGCATTGATGTTCATTCCTGCCGGAGCATTCATTCCTAGGCTGAACGTCAGCACATTTACCGGGAAATCCCCATCCGTCGCCACATTCGTCACCGATAGCAACTGCCCCTCGATCACCGTATGATTCGTTATCGCCGCCAGCATCGGCGCACTATTTGTCTCCAGCACAGTCACCGTCAGGAACACGCTGTTGCTTAATGGCGGCACGCCATCATCTGTCACCACCACTTCGATCACATTCGTACTCGGCCCCTGCAGCTCGCTCGGCGTCCAAGTGATAAGCCCCGTGTTCGCATCGATGCTCACCCCGGCAGGAACACCCGAACCCAGCGAATAGACCAGTGTATTCACCGGCATATCCGCATCCGTCGCGCTGTTCGTCACGCTCAGAAGGTGGCCTTCGAAGATTGTCTGCTCGATCGGCATCGCCAGCACTGGCGCACTATTCACCTCCAGCACCACCACCGTGAAGCTCTGCGTCGCGCTCAGGCTCGGCGTACCATTATCCGTCACGATCACGCTCAAGACATTCGTGCTCGGCCCTTGCGCTTCCGTCGGTGTCCAGGTGATCACACCGCTGTTCGCATCGATCGCCACACCGCTCGGCGCACCCGCACCTAAGCTGAACAGCAACGCATTCGCTGGCAGATCGGCATCCGTCGCCGATGCATTCACCGTCAAGAGCTGCCCTTCCGCCACCGTCTGGTTCGCGATCAACGCCAGCACCGGTACCGCATTCGTTTCCAGCACCGTCACGATAAAGGTGTTCGTATCGCGCCGGATCGGCGTGCCGTTATCCGCCACGATGACTCGGATCAGATTCGTGCTCGGTCCCTGCGCCTCGCTCGGCGTCCACGTCACGACACCATTTGTCGCATTGATTGTCATTCCCGCCGGAGTGTTCGTTCCCAAGCTGAACGTCAACGTGTTCGCCGGGATGTCCGCATCACTCGCCACATTGGTTATCGAGAGCAATTGCCCTTCGTAAATCGTCTGGTTCGGCACATCGACCAGCACCGGCGCACTGTTTACCTCTTGCACCGTCACCGTGAATGTCCGCGTATGGCTCAATGCCGGAACACCATTATCCGTCACCCGCACCGTGATGCTGTTCGTGCTCGGCCCCTGCTCTTCAGTAGGTATCCATGTGATCGCACCCGTGACCGGATGAATGACCATCCCGCTCGGCACCATACCGACAAAGTCATAGCTTAAACTGTTCGTCGGAACATCTGCGTCCGTGGCAGTGACTGCGACATTAAGTGTTTGCCCTTCCAACACCGTCCGGTTCGTGATCACCGCCAGCACCGGCGCTGTATTCATCTCCAGCACCGTCACCGTGAAGAACACATTCGTGCCCAACGCCGGCACGCCATCATCCACCACCATCACTTGCACCAAATTCGTCGTGCCACCCTGGGATTCCGAGGGCGTCCAGGAGATCACACCACTGGTCGCATTGATCACCATCCCCGCAGGAGCATTCGTTCCCAAGGTGAACGTGAACCCGTTCATCGGCACATCCGCATCCGTCACCAGATTAGTGAATGTCCAGAGCGTGCCCTCATTGATCGTCTGGTTGACCGGAGCCACCATCACCGGCGCGCTGTTCGTCTCCAGCACCACCACCGTGAAACTCTGCGTCGCGCTCAAACTCGGCACACCATCATCCGTCACGATCACGCTCACCAGATTCGTCCCCGGCCCCTGCACCTCGGTCGGCGTCCATGTGATGATACCGTTCGTCGCATTGATCGACATTCCCGCCGGAGCATTCGTCCCCAAGCTGTAAACCAGCGCATTCGCAGGCAGATCACTGTCGCTCGCCGAGTTCGTGATCGTCAGCGTGAAGCCTTCGATGACCGTCCGGTCCGCAATCGGCGCAAGCACCGGCGCCTCGTTCGCCTCCAAAATGTTCAGCCAGAAACCGCCCTCAGCCGTCTCCGGCGGATTCCCGTTGTCCGTCACGAAATACTGCACGCGCATCATCACCGTGCCACCATACTCCTCACCCGGCGTCCACGTGATCACCGCGTTCGTAGGATTCATCACCATGCCCGGAGGTGAATTCGTTCCCAACGTATAGGTCAGCACTTGCGCAGGCAGATCCACATCCGTGGCTGTGTTCGTTACCATCAACAACTGCCCTTCATAGATCGTCTGGTCCTGGATGAACCCGAACACCGGACGCTCGTTCAACTCCAGCACCACCACCGTGAAAGTCTGCGTGGCGCTCAAGCTCGGCACTCCATCATCTGTCACGATCACCGTGACGATATTCGTGCCAGGCCCTTCACTTTCGCCCGGTGTGCCAAAAATCATCCCGTTCGTACCATGGATTTGCAGCCACGACGGTGAACCTGCCCCCAGCGTGAAGCTAAGCTTGTTCGTCGGCATGTCCACATCCGTCGCCACCACATTCGTGATGAGCAGGAACTGCATTTCCACCAATACCTGATTCGTGATCGCCGCCAGCATCGGTGCCGTGTTCGCCTCCAGCACGATGATCTGCGTCGCCTTCGTGTCGCTGAAGGCGGGAACGCCATCATCCGTCACCGTCACCAGCACATTGTTCGTGCTCGGCCCTTGCGCCTCCGTCGGCGTCCACGTGATCACACCCGTGGTCGGATTGATGCTCATTCCCGCAGGCGCATCCGCCAGCGTGAACGTGAAATTATTCACCGGCACATCGCTGTCTGTCACGACGTTGTTCGTCACCACCAGCGTCTGCCCTTCCGTCACCACATGATCTGTCACCGTCAGCACCGGGTGCATGTTGCTTTCCAGCACCGTCACCAGGAAATTCATCGCGGCGCTCAAGTTCGGCGAACCGTTATCCGTCACGATGACCGTCACCACATTCGTCGTCCCGCCATCCAGTTCGCCCGGCAACATCGTGATGAAACCGTTCGTCGCATTGATGCTCATCCACGTCGGCGCATTCGTCCCTAAGCTGAACGTCAAGCTGTCGCCATCCACATCCGTCGCCACTGCCACGTTCTGCACCCATTGAAACTCATACACCACCGAGTTCGTCATCGCTCCGAACACCGGCGCATGATTCGTCGCCAGCACTGTCACAAGGAAAGTCCCGCTGTCACTCATCGGCGGCACGCCATCGTCCGTCACTATTACCGAGATGAGATTCGTCGAAGGCGCTTGCGTCGATGTCGGAGCCCACGTCACCACACCATTCGACGGATTGATCACCATTCCCGCCGGAGCATTCGAGCCCAAGCTGAACGTCAAACCGTTCGCTGGCACATCCGCATCCGTCGCACTATTTGTCAGCACCAGCAACATTCCTTCGATCACCACCTGATTCGTCGCCACCGTTATGACCGGCGCCGTGTTCTCCTCTTGCACGATCACACTGAAAGTCGTCGTCGCGCTCAATGCCGGTGTTCCATTATCCACCACCATCACCGTCACCAGATTTGTGCTGGGCCCTTGTGCTTCCGTCGGCGTCCATGAGATCACACCCGTATTCGCATTGATCGTCATGCCCGACGGCGCATTCGTGGTCAGGCTGTAAGTGAGCGTATTCGCTGGAATATCACTGTCCGTCGCCGTTGCCGCTACCGTCAGCAACTGCGCCTCCACCACCGTCTGCGTTCCGATCGCCGCGAACACCGGTGCCGCATTGGTTTCCTGCACGAACACATAGAACGCATTCGTCCCCACCTTCGCCGGCATGCCATTATCCGTCACCACCACCCACACCGTGCGCACACCCGGCCCGATCGCTTCACCCGGCACCCAGGTGATCAAACCGTTCGTCGCATTGATGCTCAATCCCGGCGATACATTGGTGAAGAGCAAGCTGTAAGTCAGCGTGTTCGCCGGAATATCGCTGTCCGTCGCCACCGTCTGCACCGAAAGAAGTTCCCCCTCAAACATTGTGCGATTCGTCATCGCCGCCACCACCGGAGCAGTGTTCGTCTCCAATACCGTGATCAGAAAACTGTTCGTATCGCTCAGGCTCGGAACCCCGTTGTCCGTCACGATCACCGTCACCAGATTCGTGCTCGGCCCCTGCGCCTCCGTCGGCATCCACGTGATCACACCATTCGTCGCATTGATTGAAATCCCCGTCGCCGTTCCCAAACCCAGACTGTAAATCAGCGCGTCACCATCCGCATCGTTCGCCGCCACAGTCAGCGTCAGCAACTGCTCCTCCACCACCACTTGATTCGAGATGCTCGCCAAGACCGGCGCATTATTCGTCGCCAACACCGTCACCGTAAAAATCTTCGTATCGCTCAAAGACGGCACCCCGTCATCCGTCACCGTCACACTCACCGTATTCGTCGTATTCGCATAACCCGCACCCGCTGTCCAAGTCACTGTTCCGTTCGTCGCATTGATTGCCATTCCCGGCGGCGCATTCGTGCCCAATGAATACGCCAGCACATTTGCTGGCAGATCACTGTCCGCCGCACTGTTCGTCACCGTCAGAAGCTGTCCCACGTAAACCGTCTGATTCGCGATCGCCGCCAATACCGGCGCACTGTTCGTTTCCAACACCGTCACTGTGAATGACCGCGTGCTGCTCAATGCGGGCGTTCCATTATCCGTCACCGTCACGCTCACCGCATTCGTGCTCGGCCCCTGCGCTTCCGTCGGCGTCCACGTGATCACCCCGTTCGCATCCACCACCATGCCTGTCGGTGCACCGCTCAAGCTGTAGCTGAACACCGTCGAATCCACATCCGTCACACTGTTCGTGATGCTCAAGGCCGTCCCCTCGGTAACCGTATGATTCGCCACTACCGCCAGCACCGGCGCATCATTTACCGATGTCACCGTGATGCTCACCGTCGCCGTGCCGGAATCCACCGTCCCGTCATTCACCTTGAACGTGAACGAATCCGACCCGAAATAATTCGTCGCCGGCGTGTAAGTCAGGTTCGGTGCCGTGCCGCTCAGCGTGCCATGACTCGGCCCGCTCACCACCGTGTAAGTCAGCGCGTTGCTCTCCGGATCGCTCCCCGTCAGAGTGATGCTGGTAGCCGTGTCCTCATTTGTCGTCACGCTCAACGCATTCGCAGTCGGCGCTTGATTGCCCGTCCCCGTCATCGTCGCCCACTGCAGCTTGCCGTTGGAATTCACCGTCAACCGGTCCGCCTCCACCGTGCCTGCGATTGTGCATCCAGAATTGATCGTCACCGTGCCGCTTGGCGCGATGACATGCCCGTACATCGTGTACGCGCTGTTAAAATTAAATCCTCCGTTCGAGATCTTGATGATCAACCATTCCGGATGCGCACTCGTTCCCATCGCTCCGTTCGCACTGAACCCGTTCTTCACCCGTATCTCCACCGGCCCGACCACTTGAATGTCCGCGCTACCGTTCAGATTCAGGCTCTGAAAACTATACACCACCGCCGTCGTCCCATTCGTCACGCCCAATCGGAAACCCGTCCCGCTGTTCGCCGTGAACGTATCATAAGTACCCGGCGGCACATAAAAGACTCCGCCACCATTCAAGCCCAGATTCTTCAACGTGCTGAAATCTCCTGCGCTATCACTGGAAGAATTGATATAAACACTCCTCGTGCCCGAAGAACTCGGCGGCGTGCTCACACTCGTCAATGTCCCCGGTGTCGTCCGAACCACCAGATTACCCAATGTCGAACCGCTGTTTAGCGTGATCCAATACCCCGATGGCGAAGCACTCCCTGTATTCGTGATAGTCCCGCCAAATGTCGGCGACCCGTTGATATTCAATCCCGGCGTTCCCGGCACCAGCAAGCCTCCCGTGATCACCGCGCCGCTGTTGAAATTGAGCCCCTCTCCCTGGAACTGCCACACCGATCCCTCGATGCGTCCATTCACTGATGGCGCATACTTCACCTTTGCCGCCAGATTTGTTTGCGCCCTCGCTGATTCCACCCCACCACCCAAAATCATCGTCAGCACAGCCGCCCGTATCAGCGCTCGATTGAAAACCATTCTCCCCAATGTGATCATAACTCTCCTTGCTTTTTTCACCAAGATTTCGCACCAGTCATCAGCTGTCCGCAAAACCTCCTGCCGCACTGCCTCTGCACCAGAGCACACCACGACACGGCTTCTCTGTTCTCAAAAACTTATTTTTCAGGACATTATTGTTTTGTCCTTTGTGCTCCACCTCAGAGCACACCTCACATGAACAGCAATACTCCCTCATCACTCAATCAGTCAAACGATTTGCCTGAGAACAGGCTGTAAATCTGTTATCTACGAGCGACATTTCCCTTCCAAGTGCCTGTCATGGTTCAACTTTCAATCATCTAAAAAATCTTTAAATAAACCCCTTCCTCCCTTTCATTTTGGTCATCTGAATCGAAATCTCCTGGGTTTCCCTCACCCTCGCATCACCCTGCACATACCTCTCTCATCAGCAGGCCCAGAGTCGCTTAGGACGAGTTTTTAAAAAACATCATCGAGCAGATCGGCGTGTGCATGGCTTGTTGAAATTTGCAGCGGAGGAGCCACTTTCCCAATGCCCTTGTGACTCAGTTGGAATGAAAGCCACCATAGATTGCATGCAACTTGTTTTCTACCGATCGGCCACGGAACTCTTAAGACCGTCCTGCCCATATTTCCTGTCCACAACGTCCCCGGTTCGCTCATAAAATGGGACACGGAAAGCCTCCCCCCTTTTTCCCTGCAGAAACTTGAGACTTTACGTACACAAATCCGCTTTCCATCTTGTTCGCCAAGGATTTCCACACACCCTCATTCTGCACCTGGTTCTCCACCATCAGCACGGCGGCCGAGGCTCCAAAAAACCCATAGATATTATCCCTGCCGCATCTCGCCAGAAAAGAACAACGTCAGCTCGCTCATGGTCTATACGCCTCATCACACATCACGCTGTTCGCGGGAATTTTTTTTGAATTTTAGCTGGTAAAAAGATTGAATAAACACAAAAAAATCGCCATCAATAGAATCTGCCGGGCACGCATACGTTTCTTCAGCGGGGTTCCCCACCCCCACCTCCTTGGCGTTTGCGGCCCGGCAACTTTTTTCTCCCTTCACTCCAAGCTACGCGAATCACCGCCACCTCTCTTTTTCAAAGTTGAAAGTTCGTTGTCTCATAAATCCTATCCATCCCATAAAACCCATCTCTCCTTTTCGCGTATTTAACGTCGAAACTCAAAACTAGGAACCAGAAACTTAATCGCCCTTCTCCCTTTTTTATCCCTCCCCACCCGCCTGTCGCAACAACTCCACCCCTTCCTTAAAAGAGTTCTCCAACGCCAGCGCCAAAGGCGTCCGCCCCTCTCGATCCTTCCGGTTCACCTCCGCACCCGCCCGGATCAGCTCCGCCAAAATCTCCGCATGCTTCTGAAACACTGCCTCATGTACCGCCGTGCTGTAATACCGCTCCGCCTCCGTGGCCGTGCGTTTCGCCGCGAACCAATTCGCTATACTGTTAGGATCAGCCCCCTTCGCGAGAAACAGCTTCACCACCCGCAATTCTTTATGATTCACTGCCAGATGCAACGGCGTCCGCATCCCATTCATCCTGTTCAGATCCACTCCCGCCTCCACCAGCATCTCGATCACCTCATATGCATCTGGAATCCGTGCGATTAACTCCGCACGTTTGACTCGTCCTTCCTCGTAGTTTTCATTACACGCGTTCGCACAAATCTTCAACGTGCTCAGATGACTCAGCGCACACTCCAACGACCCCTTTCCTTCATAGATCCCCTCGTATTTCGTCGCCACCACATTCACTTGCGCACCAGCCTCGATCATCGCCCGTAAGACCTTTGCGTCTCCCTGCGCCGCGGGCAGCACCACCGCCCGCCCAAACTCCTTGCAACCATGCGCGATCAGCAACGAGATGAACTCCGCACTCCGTTCCCCACCTTCCGCTCCCAATGACGCCGCGCAAACCCCTCGCTTCGTCAACAAGTTAGGATCCGCCCCCGCCTTCAGTAACAGTTCAAAAACCTCCAGATGCTTCTGCTCCGCCGCCGCCATCAGCGCCGTCATGCCCGAATCCCCCTCATCATTCGAGCCCTCGCGCTCATTCACATCCACACCAGCCTCCAGCAACATCTGCGCACAACCCACACACCCGCTATACCCCGCACTCACCAGCGGCACCGACGACCGATGCTTCACCCCTCGATGCCCCGCCGCCAGCAACGCCCGCATCACATTCTCCATCTTCAGCGCAGCCGCCAACGCACACGGAGTCTCCGGCACACTCCACTCATTCCAACGCACCCCTCTATCCGGCGGCACCTTATGCGTCGCCAGCAGATGCAACACCAACTCCGCATCCCCCATCTCCATCGCCAGATAAAATCCCGGTATTAGATACATAACGCCCTCGGTTCGTACAACTCCTGATTACCCGCAAAGCCTGAAGAAATCCCCCAAACCTGTCCAGCCAAGTGAAAAACTCACCGTATCAAACAACCATGTAAAAATGGAAAGCTTCTACCGACCCTAGCAATCAATCTGAGGGCCAAAGGCCCGGCTTCATAGCAGCGTGGGGCAGCGCCCCACGAAATGGTCCCAAAAGGTCGGAGCGCTGTAAGCGCGATTCATGCACCGTAATTACCCGTCACAAATTAATGAAACCGCATTAAAACTATTTTTGGGGAAATCTAAAGAGAAGAGTGGTGCACCTGTCAGGAGTCGAACCTGAAACCTTCTGATCCGTAGTCAGATGCTCTATCCAATTGAGCTACAAGTGCAACCAACGGGACCGAAACGCTACAAAACCACCCCCAACCCTGCAAGCGATTATTTCACGATTTTTTAACCCCTGCTTTTGGAGCGCGGATTGTTCAACTCCGAAGCCACGTCCAACCGCCTAACTCATTGCCAATCAAACTAAAGCATCCGTCGAAACCCGAGCTCCATCACCTCTCACCTTGGAGAGTGCTAGGCTTTTCCTTTCTCCCACGTCGAAAGCGTCCGGTATAAATCTGCCTTGTTACCTGAAGGTTAGCTGTTAAACTATTCGTGAATCTCCCCTGAGCCAGCGTAAACAATAAGCCAGATGCAAACCATCATTATTGCCGTAGTAGTGAGCTTCTTGGCGATAAAGATTCATTTTTGGTGGCGCATACGCTCACTACGCCGCCAAGGTATCTATCCACCAGCCGGGCAAGTCACCATGGCGGACGTCGAGCGTTTGTCGAAGACGGGTTACCGTGTTGAGGCGATCAGATGCTATCGGGAACTGAATCCCCAACTTGGCCTCGCTGAAGCCAAAGCAGCGGTCGAGGCCTTGAAGCAATCGTAATCCCAGATTTACTTTCGCTTACTTCTCCTATTCGCTTGTCCCCATTCGGTTGAAAATCTTCCCATCACTTCTTCACCTCTTCCTTCTTCCGCAGAAACTGCACCTTCGCACTCAACTCCGGGGTCAGAAACTTGTCCGGGTTCCGCACCTGCACCTTGATCTGCAGCGTCCCCTTCTGCCGATTCGCCTCCGGCGCGATCTCCGCCACATAACCCGCATAGCTCTTGTCCGGATACGCCTCCGGGCTCACCTTGCACTCCTGCTTCAGATACACCTTCGCCAAATCCTGCTCATTCAGATCGATCTCCACCTGCAAGTCATCCCCCTGCGCCACCGCGATGAGTGCTGTGCTCGGCCCACGCGTGCCGCCGAAGCTCTGCGGTGTCACCAACTCATTCGGGTCCACCAACTTCTCCAGCACCACGCCATTGATCGGTGACCGGATGATCGTCCAATCAATATACGTCAGCAGCAATTCCCGTTGCCCCTCGATCTCCTTGATCGCCGCTTTCGCGGAATCCACCGCCAGCCGCGCATCATCCTCTGCTTGCTTGGACTCCACATTGATCTTTGCCAGTTCACCCGTGCGCTTCCACGCCAGCTCCGCCTTCTCGATATTCACCTTCGCCATCGCCATGCGACCATCCGCCTCACGCAACCGCGCGCGATACTCCGTGTCATCCAACAGCACCACCACCTGCCCATTCGTAACGGAATCGCCCTTCGTCACCCCGATCCACTTCACCATCCCCGTGAACCGCGGACTGATTTCGATGCGCTCGCGATTCACGATATACCCGCTCACCGTCAGCACGGAACCATCCTCCGTCGGCACACTCGCCACCGGCGCGGCATTGGTCGAGGCAGAAGCATTCCCACCCTTCGCATCCATCGGCTTGCCGCCACCCATGATACGGCGCGAATCCGATTCCCGCGGCCACGCAAAAAAGATCGCCACCGCCGTGATGATTAACACCAATGCGAAGATCATCCCCACCGCGCCCTTCGGACGCTGCCGGACCTCTTCATCGATTTTCAGGCGGTTCGCCTGGTCAGGTTTCATACCGATTTAAGTGCTGAGATCACCGGGATGCGCGAAGCCCGCCACGCCGGCAGCAAGCTCCCGACCAAGCCGATGATCACCGCGAAAACAAGTCCCTCGCCCAGTAACGCAGGCGTGGGACGAAAATCAAAGATCACTTCGCTGAACGTATCAAAGTTGATCGTGCCAAACGTATAACCCGTAGCCGTCACCCACGCATACGCACCCGATACGATGAGACACCCTACCACACCACCGAGAAAAGCGAGAATCGCCCCCTCCATCAAGAAGCTGAACAAAATCGCCCGCCGATGAAAGCCCAACACGCGCAACGTCCCCACCTCACGCGTCCTTGCGCCCACCGTCGCATACATCGTGTTCATCGCGGAGAACACCGCTCCCACCGACATGATGAACGCCAGCGCCACGCCCAGAAACTTGATCGGCCCCGCCGTCTTCGTCTGGGTCCGATAATAATCCGTCTCCCGCTCCAGCCGCGCCGCGATCTGCTTGCTGCCCTCCAGCTTAGCCTTCAGCTTCGCCGCCGTCGCTTCATCCGTTGGCCGCACCAGCACGCTCGTATAATTCTCCCGTCCAAAAATGTTCCGCGCCTCATCTGTATCCATCCACACCTCGGAATCAAACGCACTCCGTCCACCATCCATCCATCCCACCACTTTCAGATCTGCCCCCGGCACATGAAATTCCTCACCGATCTGAAAATTCTTGAACCGCGACGCCAGCTTGCGGCTCACCACCACCTCGCGCTTGCCCGGCACGAACCACCGCCCCTCCACCAGTTGCACCTGCGGCCGCAATTCCTTCCCCTTCTCCATGATCCCGCGCACCAGCACATTCGCCTCGCCATTGCCTTCCTTGCGCGGCAGATTCACCAGCACCATCGTATCCGCCGTGAGAATCGCCTTCCCCTGCCCATCCTTCGCGATCTCCTCCATATATTGCAGATAGCGGAACTGCTCCCGCGTCACCTGGCTCACCGATTCGGACGTCGCGCCCTTGCGCACGATCAGGAAATTCCGCTCATCCCCCGTGTTCGCACTGTTCTGCTCCAAGCCCACCGCCATCGCTTGCAACATCACATACACCGCCACCACCAGCCCGATGCCGAAGATCGTCGCGATCGTCGAACGCCAGCGCACGATGACGTTGTTGAAATTATATTTGAGCGGCATTGCCATGGTTTTAATCCAGTGTCTTCAAGCCTTGGATCACACTCATCCGCGCCATCGAGATCGCCGGCACAATGCTGCCGATGATCCCCAGAATCGCCCCCACGCCAAACCCCGTCGCCATGATGCGCGGCGTCAATTCAAACGCCACAAACATCCCCTTCGTCACCGCCGTGATATTGATGTTCGAGAACAGCATCCACGCGCCACCAATGCCGATGACCGCACCCGCAAACGCGAACCCAAAGCTTTCCGCCAAAATGAACGCGAACAATTCATGCCGCCGAAAACCCAATGCCTTCAAGATCGCCAATTCCCGGAACCGCTCACGGATCGCCATGCTCATCGTGCTCGCCGTCACCAGGATGAGCGAGAACACCACCACGGTGCAGATGACACCGATAAACACCTTGATATTTCCCCACATCGAGATGAACCCCAGCACGAATGACCGCTCCGTCTCCGCCAGTACTTCCGCCGACGTGTTCTTGAATTCCTTGTTGATGCGCTCCACCACCAGCGGCACCTCCTCCAATGACTTCGCCCGCACCCACCATGTCCCCACGATGCCCTGCCGCCCGCACGCTTCATCCATGTAATCGTGATGGAACAACACATTACGATCATCCGGCGTGCCCTGATAGATGCCCGCAATGGTCAGTTCCAGATCCGCCTGCCAGATCGTTCCCACTAGCTTCATCTTATCGCCGATCTTAAAACCATACATATCCGCCGTCTTGATGCCGATGATGCACGATGAGCGATCATGTATCCAATTGTTCAACTGATCCATCGGCAGCTTCGCTTCGCCAAAAACATTCGTGAGCTGGATCGGGTCCATCGCGAACTGCGCAAAAGACGGGATGTCCTCATTCCGGAACTTACCACCAAAGAACGTGAAAGGCGTGATCGCCGCCACTCCGGGAATGCGCTCGATCGTCGCACGTTGCCGATACGGCAACGTGTTCGCCAGCGACACCCGATGCCGCACCGCGATGCGCATCGCCGCATCCGCATCCTCCATCGGTGTCGTCAGTTCACGCAACAGCACCATCAACGTGACGAGCAAAAACAAGCTCACCGCCACGCTCAAAATGGAAAGCAATGCGCGACGCTTGTTGCGCAAGGCATTCTTGATGATGAAGGTGCCGATCGTCACCGCGTCTCCTCCCGGATCAGTTCGCCCTTCTCCAGATGGATCGAGCGCGAGCCATACGCCGCCGCCTTCGGATCATGCGTCACCATGATCACCGTCTTGTCTCCGCTCTTCGCCAGACTCTGCAAAATCCCCAGCACCTCGTTTGCCGAATGTGCATCCAAGTTACCCGTCGGCTCATCCGCCACAATGAGACGCGGATCAGTCACCAGCGCCCGCGCGATCGCCACACGCTGCTCCTGACCGCCCGACATCTGCCTCGGCAAATGCCCCGCACGATCCGCCAAGCCCACCATCTCCAGCGCGATCTTCACCTGCGCCCGCCGCTGCCTGCCACTCAACCCCGTGAGCAAGAGCGGCAGCTCCACATTCTCAAACGCCGTCAGCACCGGGATGAGATTGAACGATTGAAAAACGAAGCCGACATTCTGATTCCGCCAATCCGCCAGTTGCGATTCATTCAACTTCGTCACATCGATGGATTCAATATGGCACTTCCCACTCGTCGGCCGGTCAATCCCCGCGATGATGTGCAAGAGCGTGGATTTCCCCGAACCGGAAGGCCCCATCAACGTAAGAAATTCACCCCGCGCGATATCCAGCGAAACATTGTCCAGCGCCGTGACATTGATCTCCCCCTGCCGGTAAATCTTCGTCAAATTCTGGATGCGCACCACCACGTCTTTTTCCATAGAGCAGGAAAGGAATATGGTAGAACCCCGCCAAAAGCAAACCCCCTTAAATCTTTGCAGAAACGTAACTCCTGGCCATTTCCCCACCTAATAGCCAACTCCTTGGAACGCAGATGTTTCTTCCTTCTCTCTGACGGGAGAAGGACTGAGGATGAGGGTGCCCCCGTGCGACGTCATATTAGACCTATCAGTCCTATAAGACCTATTCCCCTATTGGCCCGCCGGTGCAACCGGCGCTCATCTGCGTCCATCTGCGGTTACTTCCCTGTTCGCGTATTCCGCGTATTTCGCGGTTTATCCCCCTACTTCCCCGCCAACAACGGCGGCAACGGACAATCCAGCCCATCCGCCACCGCCCGCAACAACTCCGCCTCACGCGATTGTATCTCCCCATCACTCGCTACCGCATGCGCGCATGCATCCAACACCTGTTTCTTCACCATCGGCGACGCCGACGCCAACCGGTCCAACGCCGCATCAATGTGCGTCAGGTTAGCCTTACCCACCGGTTGCAACTGCAGATTCACTGCCTCCGCCCCCAACCGACTCACACCCATGCGAAACGCCTTCGCTGCTTCTTCCGGTGAAGCATGCCCCACAATCGCCAATCCCGAGAGCAACACCTCACAGTCCGGCAGCAAAGGCTGCAGCACGTAATACTGCACAACCGCCTTCTTCACCTGCCGGTAATGCGGCCACAAATGCCGCTTCAACATCCGCTGCAAGGAATACTCGAACAGATCGATCTGTTGGTCCGCCGCGATCAACGCCTCCACATTCCCCATGAACGTCTCGAACTGGCTCTGCGACATGTGCCGCAACGCCGGCATCGCCATCTCGATCAACGGCAACCGCGCCTCCGTCTTCACCGCTTCAAAGGATGGACGCAGTTTGTTCAGCTCCGCGAACACACCCGCATCCGCTCGTGCTTGCAAGGTACTCACCTGTTTCGCCCGGCAATTCTTATCAGCGCTCAACAGCAGCCCATAAACCAGCGCCCTTGCTCCATATCCATCATGCGCCGCCGCACGCAACGGCTCCGGCATCTCCGCCATCATGGCCAGCGCCCAGATCACGTTCTGCGGCTGCACCGTGCCCACCTGCCTCACGACATCTGTGGGCAATATCGGCGGCATCGGAAACGGCATCGGCGGCGGACGATGCCGCGGAGCCGTCGGTGGCTCCATCTCCTCATCATCCACATCGAAACGACCACCCCGACGTTTCTGCGACGGATACTCGACACGCGGAAAATTCCCATCAAAACGCGGCTCGATCGCTTTGATCCGATCCACTAACGGAGGATGCGTCGCCGTCAGGTTCGAAAAACTCTCCGCCAATGCATTGCCAAAGAACATATGGCTCGCCTCCTCCGCATCCGGCGCCGTCACCACCGACCCGCGTCGCCCCAACCCACCAATCTTCTTCAACGCATTCGCGATCCCATCCGGATTCCGCGTGAACTGCACCGCCGAGGCATCCGCCAGATACTCCCTCTGTCGCGACACCGCCGCCTTGATCAGCCGTCCAAAAAAGATGCCGATATAACCTACTGCGAACAGCACCAAACCGATGAGAGGCAATGGATTGGCTCCTTTCTCACGCGCCCCCAAACGATAACTACGACGCCCCGTCGTCTCCAGCAGGATGCGCCCGATCATCGCGATGCACAGGATGCCGAACAGCACGCCCATCATGCGGATGTTCAGCTTCATATCACCGTTCAAGATATGGCTGAACTCATGCGCGATCACCCCTTGCAACTCATCGCGGTTCAGCAACTGGATGCACCCTCGCGTCACGCCCACCGCCGCATCGCTCACCGAATTGCCTGCCGCGAACGCGTTGATCCCCTCCTCATCATCCATCACATAAATTTCCGGCACTGGCACACCCGAAGCGATCGACATCTCCTCCACGATATTCACCAGCTTCCGCTCATCCGAATCCCGCGTGCTGCCATCGATCAAACGCCCGCCAAGCGCTCGCGCCACCGCCCCACCACCGGAACTGAGCTGCGCCATCTTGAAAAGACTGCCCAAAACGACCACTGCCGTCGTGCCGCCCGCCACCATCATGAAGAGTCCGGGTTGCCACATCGTGCGCTCCGCACCTGTTTGCGGGTCTATCCTGCCCAGTTTGATTTGGATGAAAGCCAAGATGAGATAGATGACCGCGATCGTCCCCACTACCGCCGCGCCGAAGTACAGAACCAGCCGCCCGCTGTTCTTCCGCGCCTTTTCCTGTGCCGTAAAAAAATCCATAGCTCGGAAAGAAAGCTAACAGAAGCAGAGAACCAGACCAGTCCAACAAAAGAAGATTTTTGGAATCCAGATAAGCAACCATTTGTCTTTTGACGCCCAAATCATGTTAGGCCATATTGATATCAATCCAAGATTGCAATGGGCCTTATGAACAAGGAAATCTCCAAAGTTCGGTTTAGCTGGATCGAGTTTTCCTGCTTCCTCCTGCTCTTTTTCGCGACCTTTCGGATGACTTATGCCATAGCATTCGTTCTTTGTATCCTTGCTTATTTGAGTTTCAACTGGCACCGCAGCAACCACTTGATCCACTCAGCAACCGCCTTGATAGGAATCGCCTTTTTACTGCCCATTGACATCCATATACCCGGCGTAAGTAGTCCTATATTGGAAAGCACTCACAGGGGGCCAAGACTGGTAGAAGTAGGATACGGTTTCCCGCGCCTCGCTGAAGGTAAAGAATTCGCTGCCGTAGGCTGCGCCCAGCCATTGTATCCCGACAAATGGCGTCTCGTTTGGTTTGAGGAAAAATAAATATACCGCTCACTTCGGCAGCAGCCCCGCTTTCTCATACACCCTCGCCAGCTCCACCAACAACCTCTCCAATTCCTTGTCGTAATCCACCCCCTTCATCGTGGATTTCTTCTCCCGCAGCTTGTTGATACCCAACTCCAACTCATCCCGCTTCACTCGTAACTCAGCCGGCATCTTCTGCTCCTCCGCACTTCGCACGAGATGAAACTGATGCGCGCGAAACCCATCCAGTTCCGCATCATTGCGCGCCTTCTTCGTCGCTCTCACCCCACGGAACCAATCAGGAGGAGTACCCAATCCATCACCATTGTCATCCAATAACGAATGCTCCGTGGCGATGCGTCCCTCCGTTTTGTAAAACTCCGCCGTTTTCCGTGCCGCCATCAGATACGCCTCCAGCAGCGAAGTCTGCCCGTCCTTGTCCAGGTCCGCTTCCTTGTCCACGATCGCTTTTGAGAGATGCTCGCCGAAGCGCGTGTAGTTCTGCTCATACCCGCTCTTCGTCGCCGCGATGACCACACGCCCTGAGCCCGACAGCTTAGGCAGATACGGCGCGCTCGCCGCCGAAGTATTGATCACCGCCATCGGCCGATGAAACGGTTTCAACCATTCCGTCAGTTCATCCGAATTGAAATCCGGTCCGCGCAGGTTGAACTTCGCTTCCCTGCCGTCAAAAGTCCCATGCCCCAGCATCACGAACCACAATTCTCCCGCACCTTCCTTGGGTTCAATCTCCAGCTTCTTCTGCAACTCCTCGCGATCCTTGCCTTGATCCGCTTCCAACCCCACCGCGATAAAATTGGCATCGGCCTTCTTCGCTGCCTCACGCCACTGCTCCGCCCACTTGCTGAACTGCATGCCGTAAACCTCTTCACCCGCCGCGCCCACGACGACAAATACCGTCGGCTTGTCCGCACTGGCCGCCTGCGCGATCCCCAGCGCCAACAGCCACACACAACCGGCCAATGTCATCCACAGTCTGCTCATGCCAATCCAGATTTACGCCGCAAACCCCATTCCGCCAGAAAGCACGCCAGCGCCAGCAGGAATACCCACGAGGTATGCCACAGTGGCTGGGCGGTCGTTTCCATCACCGGCGCCTTGCGCGTCGGCAGCTTCGCCGCGAACGCCGCGAGCTTGTCCTCATCGATCACCTCGCCGCCCGTCTGCCGCGCGATCTTTTCCATCAGCTCACGATTCGGCTTCAGCGAGGCGAACTCTTCCGCCGCAAAATCACTCGCCCATGCCGTCAACGCTGTGCCTGCGGTCACTGCATTCGCATCCGTCGCCACCGCCGTGGCCATATAACCGCCCGCTTCACGCGGAATGAAAACCGTTTCGTACAAGCCCGGCTCATTGAGCGAAGGTTCCGCCGTCAGCTTGATCTCCGGCAGCAACGTCACATTTGTCGCCGTCGGCAAGGGCAGCGACTTGATCATCACGGACACTGTTGCGTTATCTAACGGCTTAAACACCGCATCCCTCGCTCTCACCTTCAAACGCACCGCACCATGCCCTTCATGACGTGCCGCTTCTGCACGAATCTCCACCCGCTCTGGCACATCCGCGACCAACCAGCGCAGCGTCTGCCGCCACGCCTTTTGCAAGTCAGCCATCATGAGCTCGTCATGAAATCCCCAACGCCACAAATCACCGATAGTGATCGCTGCCGAGCGGCCATAACCGAACTTCTGCGCTACCAACGCTGGAAATTGTTCCCCGCCATCATCACTCACCGTTGCCAACACATTCGCGCCCGGCTTCACCGCTCTCGTATGATTCATCACCTGCAGTGGCGGCATCGAGCCATAACGCTCGTTCTCATCCGCTTCACTCGCCCGCAACCGCACCCACGGTTGCAACCACCCTTCACGTGTCAGCGCGAGCTTCAGGTTGCTCACCGGTGTCACCTCCGCGTTGCCATCCAGATAAACCGGTAACATAGCGCCGATGGGCGTATTGTCATACTTGCCCTGGTTGAACGATTCCTGACCGCCCAACATCAGGAAACCACCGCCGCGATCACCCACAAAGCGTTGCACCAGACTCATCTGATCTTGCGTGAAAAACTCCGACTCCAGATCATCCAATATGATCGCGTGATAGCGATACAGGTCCGCCGGGTCCTTTGGAAAACCATCGCGCAACTCCGCTTCATCCTTCGCGTTCAAACGGATCAACACCGGCTGATCATATCGCTCCGTCTCCTCCGTTTTGCGATCAAACCCGCGGAATAGCGGATTGCTCGCCTCACCCACGCGCGATTTGAAATTGAACTTTTCGCGTTTGGCCACGCGTACCAATCCCATCAATTCAAGCTGCGGATCATCCCACACCGAACGGTTCAGGAATTTGAAATCCCAGTTCGGACGACCGGACACATAAAGGATGCGATACGGCCCCTCACCACGCGTGATGGCCACAAGCTGCTGATTGTTCAGCAACGTCGCTTCACTCGTATGCTTGTCTCCCAGTGCGGTCACCGTCACCCAATACAACGTGTTACCAGGTGCGATGGGCCGTTCCAGAAAACGGAAGACTAACGGCTGCGCATCATCCTTCACCTCCTGCGTCTGCCCTTTCACGCGCTCTAGTGCGGATGTGTTGGTAACGGAAAGAGAGGTCGTATTTGTGCCGCTCGGACTCACTTCCACCACCTTCGCCACGATGCTCTCCCCCTTGTATCCCGTCACACTGACCTCCACTTGCATCGTCACCGGCGCATCTTCAAACGATGTCTGCGTCACCGACACCTTGCGGATGGCCAGATCACGCTCTGGCTCACCCTTGCCGATCACAACCGGATAGACCGGCGGCAACCCGGTGAAATCCATCGCATCATCTACATCCGTGGCATTGCCATCCGTGAGCAACAGCAAACCCGCCACCGGCTGACCACGATAACGCTCTCCCAAAGTCTTCACTGCGTAACCAAGCGAAGAAGCATCTCCCTTGAAATCCAACGCACTGAAATCACTCACCGCCTGCAAACGCGAATCGACGAGGAATGGTCGCAGCTTGAAACTTTCATTAAGCCCACCGAGCCACCCCTTCTCCGCATCCGCCAGCATTCCTTGCAGACGTTCGCCACGTGTCTGGCTCGCATCGCGATCGCGGATGAGCATTCCTTGGCTGTTATCCGCCACCACCAGCAATTGATTCGCTCCCGGCACCGCGCGCTCGGAGGACCACATCGGCTCCATGAGACAGAGCGCGAGCAGTGTGATACCGAGAACTTTTAATCCCACGCACGCCAGCCGCAGACCTCCGCGAATGCGTGTATTCCGATATCCCCACACCAGCAGCAGGGCAGCCACGAACAAAAAACCGGCCGCCCATGGCAGCCAGTTTTTCGCAGAAAGAAATATCGCCCCCCAGAACATCAATCTTCACCACCCAGTTTTTCGTAATAACGCCGCACCAGTTCGCTGAACCGGCCCGGCACCGGATCGCGGTCGATGGGCACCAGTGCATCCTTCGATTCCCGTTTCGCGATCTCCTGCTGGAGCTTCGCCCGGATGTCGGCCATCGGCTTGGAGATTTCCGCCTGCACCAGATCCCACTGCGGCTCCTTGCTGTGCCGCTTGAAATCCACCCGCACTTCGCGGGCGCGATCACGCACCCGCGCCACTTCCGCGCGCAACTCTGGCGAATCAATCGACTCCTCCACCTCACGCAAGCGATCGCTCCACTGCGTGAACTGTTCCCCGGTCAAGGGGCCGCTTTCCATTCCGCCACCCCGTTCATTGAAGAAATTATCGAGGCGATTGCCACCGCCTTCGTTGCCTCCACCGGGTCCGCCATTGCGACCACCAGCCGTCTGCTGACCGCCACGCTGGTTGCTGCCTTTCTGTCCGCCCTGACCTTGGCCCTCACCCTGTTGTTGACCTTCGCCTTGACCCTGCGCCTGGCCTTTACCTTTGCCCTTCCCCTTGCCACTGCCTTCCCCGCCCTCGCCTTCCGCTTCGCTTTGACCCTGCCCTTTTCCTTTTTGATTGCTGGCCATTTGCTTTTGGCCTTCTCCTTCACCTTCACCCGGTTGTTGGCCCTCGCCTTGTTTGCCTTCACCCTGCTTGCCCTTTTGACCGCCCTGACCAGATTGGCCGCTCTTCGCCTGCTCACCACCGGGCTGCTTGCCTTCCCCAGCTTTGCCACCTTGAGCTTTGGGCTCGCCATTGTCTCCGGGCTGTTGTCCCTCACCTTTTTTCTGGCCTTGTCCACCAGCCATGGCCAACTGGTTTGTCCCGCCCGCCAGACGATTCGTGGAACTGCCGTTGCCTGCAACCGCAACGCGATTCGTGGAGGACGCATCACGCTTACCGCCCGCTTGCGCCAAGCCCGGATTCCCTTTCGCGATCTCCTTCTCCAACTGATCCGAGAGATTCCGTAACTGCCGCTCTGCAAAACGCATCGCCTCCACTTCATCCCCCAGCACACTGCCCGCCGCGCGCTCCACACCTTGCCGCAATGTATCGAGTGAAGCGCGCGCCTTCTCCTCATACTGCTGTGACTGCGGGGCGAAACCGCGCTTGAACAGTTCTTCCGTCATCTCCAGCAGGTTTTCCGTCTTTTCCTGCTCCACCTTGCGGACTGTGTCGTAAAGCTGCTTGGACAGGAGCGGCTCGGAGAACTCTGCGGATTGCGTGACTTCCTTCATCTCCTTCACCAGCTCGTTGTAACGCTCCCGCTGCTCTTTCAGTCCTTCAGTGACACTTTCCTTGTTACCACTATCGGTCAGGCTCTTGCGGCCGCCCTGCTTGTCATTCCGCATCTGCTGCGCCAGCTCTTCCTGTTTCTCGGAAAGTTTGCGGGCTTCGTCACGCATCTCACGCATCGTCTCAGCGAACTCGTTGGAAGTCTGCTTGCGCATGTCCTCCTTCATCTGCTCCAGATCTTTTTGCGCGCGATTGCCCGCCGCCAAGGCCTGCGAGACCGCTCCCTTGTCGATCTCCTCGGAAGCCCGCCGGATATCCTCACGCGTCTGGTCCAGTTGATTGCGTGCCTCGGCCATCTCTTGCGGGTTCTTGCTCTGTTCCATCTTCTCGCGCAGTTCGTCCACGTCCGCCAGCATCTGGCGCTCTTCCTCGCGCAAGCGCTTCAACTGCCGTTCCAGTTCGGCCTTCTGTTCCTGCGTCTTGGCTTCCTGCAAAGCCGTCTGCAACTCCTTCAACCGTTCATTGAGATCATCCTGGCGTTGTGCCAGTTCGCGCAGGCGGTTCAGGAACTGCAGCTGTTCCTTCTGCTGCTCATTCTGCATCGGCGAGGCTTGTTTCTCTTTTTCATAACGGTCCTCTGCCTGCCGCATTTCCAGCTGATCAAGCTGCTTCTGCTTGCCGCCGCCTCCGCCGCCACCCTTTTTCTTGCTCTGGCTGACTTGGGCTTCCCGTGGTTGCAGCTTGGCCAAAGCACGCAGAGCCCCTTGTTCTGCCGCCAGTGCTTGCGGCAAGGGCGTGGTGGAATTCTTCTCTTCCGCACGGCTCAAATGCTCACCCGCCTTCTTCATCTCCCTCATCGCCTGATCGATGAACTTGGACAAAGTCGGGTCGGTCATTTTTCCCGACTGTTCTTCTGCCTTCTTGAGCATCTCTTCCTGAGAAAGGCGGATGGCTTCGATATCCTTCTGATAAGAGCCGGAGGGAGCAGGCTTCGTCTCACGACGTTGCACCTTCCACGTGGCGATCACGATCTGCTTCTGGAGATTGCCCAATGCTTCAGCAGAACTACCACCACCGCCACCTTCCTCGTCATTGGATTGGCCTTCACGAAAAATCTCATCAAACGCGCGGACCTCGGCAAAATAGATGTCGCTGTAATTCCGGCGCAAATTTCCATCCGGCCCGAAATCATCCGCCCAGACGAAGTAGGAAACGACTTCATCCGGCTCAACGGTCAATGTCTCCATCGCCAGCAGATGCTTGAAGCCTTGCTTCACATTGGCCGGGGCATTGGTGCCCAGCTCCACAAACTTGGGTTCCTGACCCGCCAGGCTGTAGGCCAGACCGTAGGCCTTCAATCCGAAGTCATCGGATAACTGCGCTTCGAAACGCATCTCCTCCAGCGGGGACACACGCGGATCACCCTTCGGCGTGATCATCTTCATGTCCGGCGCCTTGTTCGCGATGGCATTCAGACTGATCTCGCTCGGGGACTTGTTCGTCCGCCCATCGGTATCGCGCAGCAGCAGCTTGTAACGCTTGGACGTTTCCAACGGAAACTTCGCCACCCAGACATTCGATTTCGTGCCCTCCGGTGTGAGTAACAGCTCTTCGCCTTTCGAAGTCCGCAGCTTGGCCTCGACCACTGGTTTGTTAAGCTGGAAGACGTATTCCATCTGCGTGCCTTCCACCGCACTGATGCGCGTGGTCTCTTCGACTTTTCGTTCCGTCAGGCCGGTGTATTCAGGGAACTTCAGCGTGGCATCGGCGCGCACGAGCGATGGGTGCTCATAGACCTTCACCGCGAATTCGCGCGTCTTCGTCTTGCCATACTCGATCTCATACTTCATGTCGCCCTGCACCGCAGGCAGGCTCGCGCCGAAGACGGGATCGTTCAGATTCTTGGTGAGTGTGATGCGTTGCGGCTGGCCGGTAGCCGGCGTGATGACCAGCGTGGCCTCCACCGGGACTGTCCCAGGGAAACGCGCCAGCACCACCATGCCGGAACCACGCTCCACCTCGGCATCACCGGGCGTCACTTCGATCTCACCCGATTGTTTGGAAGCATGATGAGTGCTTTCTGGTGCGGCTGGCAGGAACGACACGGCGGTGACTGAAGCGATGGCCAACATGAACGCGGCAGAATTCCACACACGCGCCCGGCTCAAGGCATCCTCCGTCTCCACTCCCCAAGCCTGCTCCTCGCACCGTTCACCGATCTCTTTGAACAGCCGCTTTTGCAGGAAGCTGTATTCCCCGTTCGAACCATCCGGCTTCTGCTCGATGGCCGCGAGCAAGGATGTTTGCAGTTCGGGATGCTTCTTCTCCAGTTGCCGCACGAGCCAGTGATAATCGAACGATGCCTTACGCAGTTTCCAAAGAGTGACACAGGCTCCCAGCGCACCGGCGATGATGGCGAATATCCAAGCCTTGTTTGAAGTCCAGCCCGTCGCCTTATGCTGCCAGAGCATCAAGACACCCAGAACGGCGACGCCTAACCAGCAGAGAGCAAGCCCGCGCCAACGACGCAAGGCCTGATGCCGGGCCAGGATCGGGTCCAGTCTTTGTTTCAGTTCGGCGGCGATCATGCGGGCGCAGTCGTTTGGGCCGGGCGCGTCAGGCGCGCGGCGAGCCAGGTTTCCACCAAAAGCACGGCCAGTGCGGCCACCACCAGCCAGCGCCACAGCTTTTGACGGTTCTCAAGCTCCGCGTGCTTCAACTTTTCGGTGCGCGCTTGAGTTTGCTGGGCTGTTGCTAGACTTGAACTATGGACCGGAATGCCCAGCCGTTCAAGCTCTTCCACCGGCAACGGCGCCGTCCGGCTTTCTTCCGCAGGAAGGTTCACCGCGAAGCGCCAGTGCTTGCCATTATCTTGAACGTCATAAATGCCCGGAAGTTCCGCTGCGGAAAGTGTTTTACGTCCGCTAACATCCTGTTTTTCACCATCTGGACGGGTGACTTGAGCCTTGGCCGTCGCATCTAATGGCACTGGAATCTCATCCCCCACGGCGAACTGAGCCCGCCGGGAAGTCATAGCCCCGCCCTGCTCCAAGAAGGAATAGAGCAGCGGCACGAATTTGGAGGAAAGTGCGAGCTGGCTATCCGCCGGATGCCATCCGCTGGTGAACACGAATATCTGTCCTTTGTCAGCATTCACGGAAAAGAGCGCGGGCTTCTCATCATCGAACCGTGCCAAAACCTTGGCACCCTTCACCCCATCCAAATTCACCTCACGATACTTCCAGAAATAGATACGTGTAAAATCGCTGAAGCGCGGATCGGCAAACGGCGCGAACAAAGGATGTGTGAAGTCCACCTGTCCCAGCAGCATATGGCGCGAGGAGACATGTTCTTCCACCGGCAGATTCGACACCTTCAGCAGATCCGCCACGCTCGGCGCCATGCCCTTGTCCTTGAGCACCACGATCACCGTCTTGCCATTCTCCGCCATGCGACGCAGCTCCGCATTCTGTCCCGCCGTCAGCGCTTGCCCTACAATGATCAGACGTGCCGCACCCAATTCAGCCGCTGTCGGGAAATTCGCTGTCGTGCGATTGGCGACATCCAGCGCCAATGACCGCGTTGTCTGTAAACCGCGTTGCACATAGAAGAGCAACTGTTTGGTATCCGCCGGTTGATCTTCCCCGATGAACAATACCGTCGCTCGATCCGCCTCCTGCTTCACCGCGTGGACGGTGTTATCGAAAAGATCATCATCCCCCGTCAGCACGATCTTCTCCGATTGCATGTTCTCCACCGAACGCTGCACTGCCACCACGCGGCTCTGCCCCGCCGGCACATGCACATTCACCGGCACACCGGCGATCTGACGTCCATCCGTCGCCGCCCAGCCCACTTGAAACTGCTCCTTCCGCGAATCCGTGGCATTGCTCACGCGCACCCGCACGACCTGTTCGCCCGCAGATTGCGTAGCGGCCTCTTCCCCCTCCGCTACGATCTGGACGCCCGCATTGCTGCGTTTGCCGAGGTCCAATTTCTCAAACTCCACCTTCACGCCTTCCGGCCATTGCATGCCTTGCAGACCATCCAGCTTCGCGCCTTCCTGCAGGTCTGTCACCACGATGATCTCGCGCTGGATGCTGGACGTCTTGAGCTCCGACCGCGTCGCCTCTTCCTCCAACGCTTCCGCAGCCGTAGCCAGCGCATTGCCCAAATGCGTCGTGCGCCAACCAGGTTTCGTATCGTTCAAGCGCTGCACCGCCACTGCCTTGCGCTCGCTATCTTGTGCCAGCCGCCATTGCTCAAAGCTCACCATGGCCTTGGCCTGTTGATCGAACGTGTAGAACGCGAACTGGTCCGTCGGCTTTGCATCTGCCAATAGTTTCTCCACCTTCTGCTTCGCTTGAATCCACACGCCATCGCGCTGCATGCTCGCGCTCACATCCAGCAGGATGACGCGTTGACGCGCCAGATTACCACCCGCACCCGCGCGCGTCGCATCATTGAAGAACGGGCGGGCAAATCCCAACGCCAACAAGCCCAACACCAAACACCGCATGAGGAGTAACAGCCAATGTTCCACACGACTGCGGCGCGTCAGCTTCGGTGGCGTCGGCTGGAGAAAAAGAAGTGAACTGAAGGTGAACCGGTCATTCGTCGTCCGTCGCACGAGATGGAAAATGATGGGACCGGCGACAGCCAGCGCACCGAACAGAAACAATGGCGTCAGGAAGTTCATCCGTTAGTCCCTCCCTTGCGCTGCTTTACCACCTTGCCGCGTTGCATGCGTTCTCGCAGATAATCGAACAAGGCAATGTCCAGCGGCTTATCCGTGTAAACCGGTCGAAAACCTACCCCTAGCTTCTGGCAGATCGCTGCCAATGCTTCCTGATGCTTCTGCATCTTCTGCAAGTAATCCGCCCGCACCTGATCGGGCTCGATGTAAAGCTCGCGTCCTGTCTCCACATCGAGAAAGAACGATGCCTTCTCAAAATTGAAATCGCGCTCCGATGGATCAAGCACCTGAAACACCATCACCTCATGACCGCAAGCCGTGAGTTGCGTTAGGCTCTTCTCAAACGTATCCAGCGGCGTGAGGAAATCTGACATCAGCACCATCAGCCCACGCTTACGCACAAGTTCTGCGATACGTTTCAACGGCATCGACAAATCCGTTTGCGTCCCGCCAGCGGGCTTTTCCAAGGCGAGCATCATGTGCCGCAAATGCCCTGTGCGATAACGTGCCGGAAGATATTCGCGGATGCGTTCATCGAACGTCAACAAGCCGACCGCATCACCTTGTCCGTAAAGGAAGTAAGCGAACGTCGCGGCCAACGTGTTCGCATACTGCGCCTTGCTGTAGGTCAACGAGCCGTAGCTCATCGAGCGGCTGTTATCCACGAGCAGATAGCAGCGCAGATTCGTCTCGTCCTCGAACTTCTTGATGTAATAGCGATCACTCCGTGCGTATAACCGCCAGTCGAGATAACGCGGATCATCGCCCGGCGTGTATTGGCGATACTCGGTGAACTCGACGGAGAAGCCGTGATACGGACTGCGATGCAGACCGTTCCAGAATCCTTGCACCACGATGCGCGCGCGCAGCTCCAGATTCCGGATCGCCATCAGAGCCTGCGGATCAATGAACGAAGCCGCCTGCTTGGGCGTTGTCGCAGCAGCACTGTTTACGGCTTCGGGCATCGTATCTTACTGGGCGTTGGGTGCAGGCGGGCTGACGGCATCCAGCAGTTTATTGATGAGCTTGTCCACAGTGATGCCTTCGGCTTCTGCGCGATAATTAACCAGCACACGATGCCGCAAGGTCGGTCGCGCTACTGCTTTAATGTCTGCCACCGTCGCATGAGTGCGACCTTGCAAGAGTGAACGCGCCTTGGCGCCAAGCACGAGGAATTGCGCGGCACGCAAACCCGCCCCCCAACTCACCCACTCATTCACAAATGACGGCGTGTTCGGCTGTCCCGGACGCGAAGCTGAAGCCAAGCGCACCGCATAGCGCACAACGTCTTCTGCAATGGGCACCTTCCGCACGAGATCGTGAAAGCGTTGCACATCCTCACCGTTGAAGAGCGCCTCGATCGGTTCCGAGCGACGAGCGGTTGTTTGCAGCACCACCTTCACCTCATCGTCTTCCGGCAGGTAATCGATCACCACGTTGAACATGAAGCGGTCCAACTGCGCTTCCGGCAGCGGATACGTGCCTTCCATCTCGATTGGGTTTTGCGTGGCCAGCACGAAGAACGGTTCGGGCAGCTTGTGTTTCACACCCGCCGCCGTCACTTGATGCTCTTGCATCGCTTCCAGCAAAGCGGCTTGCGTCTTGGGCGGCGTGCGGTTGATCTCGTCCGCCAAAATCATGTTCGCGAAGATCGGTCCGGGCACGAACGCCATGTGGCGCCCCTGCTCTGTCTCTTCCAGGATTTCCGTGCCCGTGATATCGGCAGGCATCAGATCGGGTGTGAACTGGATGCGTTGAAATTTCAGGTGGAAGACTTGCGCGATGGATTTCACCAGCAGCGTCTTGGCCAAGCCCGGCGCGCCAGTGATGAGGCAATGACCACCTGCGAAAAGTGCGATGAGAATTTCCTCCACCACATCTTTCTGCCCGATGATGACCTTGGACAGCTCGGCATCGATGCGCACCTTGCCATTGATGACCTGCTCCACGAGCTGTTCCTCAGTCGGTTCCGTTCCCGGTATTGGCGGTGGGGCTACCACCTCAGACGATGTTTCCACTTATGCTTCCTTTCCCGTGTACGTGTTCCACCAGTGATTGAACACCGGCAGGGGTGAAATGTTTTGAAGATGGACGCGAGCCGTTCCGGTCGTATTCGTGTCTCTGTTTTTCCATTCGCATGCCGGTGAACTTCAATGCGTCATCGCGTAGAAGATGATGTTGATGCCGAGCGGAAAGGCCTTCTTCTCGGAGAACTCGCGGAAATAATATTCGTTCTCGCCTTCGCGCTCCCATCCGTCGCCATTGTCCGTGTTATGGCAGATCATCACCATCATGCGGCCCTTGTCATCCGAGATGGAACGGAAATGGACTTCCTTGGCATCGGGCCGTTCCCATGTGACACCGCTATACTGGCTGTCCGTGCCGGTCCCCACATTCGGCACTTGCATGTGATTTTTCTCCAATTTCAGGTCGAACACACAATGGAAGATGGGATGATCCATCGGTACATCCACCACTTCGCGATCAGGGAACACGCGTTTGATCTCGTAGTAAAAATTCTCCCACTCAGCTTCACCCCAAAAATCATCCACCATCAAGAAACCGCCATTGAGCAGATACTTCCGCAAGGCCACGACTTCTTCCTCGCTGAATTGCAAAGCGCCCGGTTCCACAATGTAGCAGAACGGATAGTTCAGCAGATCCGGATTGGTGATCTCCAAGCTGATGGGATTGGGATTCACCTTGAGTGAAGTCATCTCCTGCAGACGATAGGACAAATTCAACTCAGCATCTGGCGCATCCGTGGTCCAGCGTCGTCCACCATATCCGCCAAAGCCATAACGACCGCCGCTGGAGGTGTATTGGATGCGTACGAAGGTGAAGACATCCTTGGAAAGCTCCTTGTTCACCTCCCACACCGGGACACCGGCACGAGGATCACTGCTGCGGCTATCGTAAGGAGAACGCATACGCCCCCCGGAACGCTGGGCAAAAGTGACGGCTGCCGTAGTGATGACAAGAGCGACGAAGATAAACCAACGTGATGCCCGCGAACTGAAGCGCCGAGGGGCGCTCGCTGGGCTGGCCTGTGATGTGGGCTCCGGCATATCGGACTTCACGGCGTATCCATCTGGTATCGGGTAAACCAAACGGGCTGTCGCTGAGATTTAACTACGCCGGAATCAGGTCAGAAGCAAGCGGGGAGAACGGGTATTTTCTGAATGACGAATGACCAAGCACCAATGACGAGGGAATGAGCAATACCCAATGACTAAAATAGCGGCTTAAGTCATTGGCCATTCCTTGGTCATTCGGATTTCGTCATTGGTCATTTCTTTCTGGCTTATCAAGATACTCCCCCGGCGGCAGCTCCTCATAGCCCTTGAAATGCTCGGGCTTGAGCGGTTCAGAGATCTTGTTTTCCTCGTCGAGCCACTTGCCGAGGTCGAGCAAGCGGCAGCGGCTCGAGCAAAAAGGCCCGAACTTACCCTCAAACCACGCCCCGCGCTTCTTGCAGGTCAGGCACTTCACTTCTGGTAACGGCTTGTCACTCATGTGTTCTATCTGCTGCTGTTCTTTTGCGGCTCGACCCTTTGCTTGTCCAGAGATAATACTACCACAACCTATCCACCAATCCTCATGAAAGCCCGCAAAACTTGGCGCGAAAAATTGGCTGACGATAAAGATCTGCCCAAAGTCGTGCACATCAAGCCCGGGGACCGCGCCCGCTGGAAAGGCGCGACGCTCGTCGTCCCCGCCCCGCGCGAAGTGGATGCGTTGATGCAAAAGGTACCAAAAGGAAAACTGGTCACTATCAACGAACTTCGCACTGCGCTTGCTCGCAAACATGGCACCGAGGTAGGCTGTCCCATCACCACCGGCATCTTTTCCTGGATCGCCGCACATGCCGCCATGGAGGATGAAACGGCTGGAAAGAAACGCGTCACACCTTATTGGCGGACACTCAAGGTGGGCGGTGAATTGAATCCAAAATATCCCGGGGGGATTGAAAACCTCCGTCAACGATTGGAGGGCGAAGGCCACAAAGTCATCCAAAAGGGAAAGAAGTTTCTGGTGGAAGATTATCAGAAAGCGATGGTTCAGCAGGAAAAGCTGGTGTGACGGAGCGTGCCCGTCCTCGGGCACAGCAACGTCCATAAGCACAGGTGAGCTAGTTTCGCCTGAGTCTGCCGCATGAAACGACTTTCTTATGCGCTCAAATTTCTGTAAGCCGCTTGCAGCATTTCACCTTGCTGTGCCCGGGGCCGGGCACGCTCCAGCAGTCTTTACGTTTCACGCATTACACGTTACGTATCACCCATCATGAGTCACGAGTTGCAGGATTTTCAGAAGGATGTTTTGGAGCGGAGCCAGCAGGTGCCCGTGCTGGTGGATTTCTGGGCGCCTTGGTGTGGTCCGTGTAAGATGCTGGGACCGATCCTCGACAAGCTCGCCACGGAAGCTCATGGCCGCTGGGAACTCGTGAAGGTGAACACCGAGGTGCATCAGGAACTCGCGATGCAATTCGAGATCGCCAGTATTCCGGCGCTGAAGCTTTTCGTGAACGGTCAAGTCGTGCATGAACTGGCCGGTGCCTTGCCGGAGGCTGAGTTGCGTCGCTGGCTGAACAAGAACCTCCCCTCTCCTTCCGCTGGCATTGTGAAAGAAGCGCGGCGACTGGCGAGTGAAGGCCAGTTCGCTGAGGCGATGAATCAACTCGAAACCGCACTCGACCTCGACTCTGGCGACGAAGCGGCAGTTCTGCTCATGGCTGAGTGCCAACTGGCGGCGAACCCGTCCGCCGTCAGCGGCACTTTGAAAACCATCACAGAATCCTCAGACAATGCGACCAAGGCCAACGCGCTCAGGGAACTGGCCCGACTGCGCCAGTCCGCCAAGGAACTTCCCACGGGTAAAGGTAAAGCAACATTCATTGCCGGATTGACCGCCTTGGAAACCTTGGATTACGTCACGGCTTTGGAGAATTGGATCAAAGTCATCGAAACAGACCGCAAGTATCACAACGAGGCGGCCAAGGCAGGCTGCAAGGGCATCTTCCAGATTCTGGGCATTCGGCACCCTATTTCCGAGCGGTTCCATCGCGCCTTCTCCAGCGCAGTCAACTGCTAGCGGCGTGACTGCTTATCGCCCAAGGTGTTAGGCGATGTTATTTTTTGCCATTTTTCTCCTGAGAACGGCAAACAACCTGCTATTTGGACATGTATGTTTAGCTGGTTGCGCAAGACACTGAACCCGGAAGAAGAGATTCGCCAGAACCAGGCCAAAGCAGCAGCAGGTGATGCCGAGGCCCAGTTCCGCGTGGCTGTGTATCATATCGAGGGCAAATTGGGCGATCCCGATACGATGCAGGCAGCGCAGTGGTTTAAGCGCGCTGCAGAGCTAGGTCACCGGGATGCGCAATACAATCTCGGCGTGATGTATTCCGTGGGCCGCGGCGTTCCGAAGGACTATCCCCTCGCCCTCAAATGGTTACGCATGGCCGCCGAACAGAATTGCCCGGATGCCCAGTATCTTTTAGGCAAGTTCCTCGCCCTCGGTAAAGGGGCGAAAGGCACACAGCCAGAAGCTTTCCGTTGGCTGGATCTGGCTGCGGAACAAGGAAATGAAGAAGCAAAAGGCTTGCTCGCCACCTTGCGCCCTCAATCTGCCGAAGCGGTGAAGGCGTAGTTTTGTTCCGAGTATATTCCGGACTCTCAGTAGTCAAAAGGTTTCAGTTGCAGCCTCCGCAGCGGATGCTCATCTTTGAGGAAGCCCAAGCTGACTATGAGCGCACAAGTGATCCACTTCTTCAGACCGGAAGACGCCTATGGTGGCTTCTCCAATCACTCGGCTCATGCTATAGAACTGCACGGCAAGCGCTGGTCCACGACGGAGCATTATTTTCAGGCACAGAAATTCGTCGGCACCGAGCAGGAGGAGAAAATCCGGTTGGAGCCGTCCTCGCAGGTCGCAGCGCAAATGGGGCGCGACCGCTCTTTCCCCATTCGCAAGGATTGGGAAGCCGTGAAGGAAAACCTGATGCGGGAAGCGTTGCTGGCCAAGTTCACCCAGCACGCGGACTTGAAAGCATTACTGCTCTCCACCGGCGATGCGCAAATCGTGGAACACACGCCCTCTGATGCTTATTGGGGCGATGGCGCGGATGGTTGCGGCAAGAACCGGCTCGGCATCTTGCTGATGGAAATCCGCCAAAAGCTCCGCGAGGGAAATTAAGAAAGTTTGGGATTTTTCGATTCAGGGGTTAAAGGAGAGGCAGTCATGGGTGAAGCGGGCAAAGGCAATTTCACGCTCCCGGAAGAATTGGAGCGTATTTTACTGGAAACAGATGCGTTGCAGGAAGCGTATCTGGTGGGTGGCTGCGTACGCGACTGGTTCCTCGGCTCGGCTCAGAAGGATTTCGATATCGAAGTCTTCGGCATCACCTATGAGCAATTGGAAAAAGCACTGCGCAAATGGGGGCGCGTTGATCTGGTAGGTCGTTCCTTCGGCGTCGTGAAGCTGACGATGCGTTCGGGTGCGACTTATGATTTCTCACTGCCGCGCCGGGATTCAAAGATCGCTGCTGGCCACAGAGGCTTCACCATCACCTTCGATCCGGACATCACTCCGAAAGAAGCGGCTGCACGGCGTGATTACACCATCAACGCGCTGATGTACAGTCCACGCAAAGGCGCGTTGCTGGATCACTACGGCGGTGTGGCAGACCTGAAGCAGCGTGTTCTCCGGCATACGAGCGAGGCATTCACGGAAGATCCCTTGCGTGTGTTGCGCGGAATGCAGTTTGCCGCACGCTTCAATCTGACTGTCGCGCCTGAAACAGTGAAGCTGTGCCGTAGTATCAAGGATACTTACCGCGAATTGGCCGTGGAACGTGTGCGTGAAGAGTGGTTCAAGTGGGCATCCAAGAGCGTCACGCCTTCACGCGGTCTGCATTTCCTCCGCGACACTGGCTGGATCGAACATTTCCCCGAGGTGCTGGCATTGATCGATGTGCCGCAGGAGCCAGAGTGGCATCCTGAAGGCGATGTCTACACGCACACCAGCCTGTGCTGTGATGCCATGGCGCGCCTGTCTCTCTGGCAACAGAAGGACGAAACCTCTCGTATCGTCTACATGCTCGCGATACTCGCGCATGACTTCGCCAAGCCACAGACCACTTCGCGTGCTCTAAGAGATGGCGTATGGCGCATCGTCTCACCGGGTCACGAAGAGGCGGGCGGTCCGATAGCTGAGAGATTCCTGGAACGCATCGCGGCACCCAACGCGATCCGTGAACGCATCATTCCTTTGGTTGTGAATCATCTAGCACACTTGAACGCAGCTTCAGCACGAGGGGTAAGGAGATTGGCAAAGCGTTTGGTGCCAGAGACGATCGAGGGATTGTGCCTCGTCATCGAGGCCGATCACAGCGGGCGTCCACCGAAACCGCCCGGTTTGCCGAAAGGCGGCCAAATGTTGCTGGAGATGGCGGAAGAGATGAATTTGAAAGCATCGGCTCCCAAGCCGATCTTGCTGGGACGTGATCTCATCGCGAAGGGCATGTCACCCGGCAAACAATTCGGTGCGATCTTGGAAGCCGCGTTTGAAGCGCAGCTCGAAGGTAAATTTACCGACCACGCCGGAGCGCTGCAATGGCTGGAAGAAACCTTGCGTGCCGAATGACGCCGATTACTTGGCGGCAGGCTTGTTCAGCTTCTCCGCGCGGTCTTTCGCATCCGCCAGTTGCTCAGGCGTCATCTCTTTTTCCAGCAGTGCGAGGATTTCCTTACCAAAACCCCGTGAGCTCGCGAGGCTGATCCAACGATAGGCTTCCACCAGATCTTTCTTCACCCCCACACCTGTGCGATAGAGCGAGCCGAGACTGATCTGAGAAAAGGCTTCACCTTGTTCTGCCGCTTTCTGATAAAGCTCGGCAGCCTTAGCCGGATCACGATCGACAGCGATACCGTTCTCGTAGAAGCGCCCCATGTTGGCGATGCAGTTCAGTTCGCCCGCCTCCACACCGCGTTGATACCAGTACATCGCATCCTGATTGCTCTGGCCGATGCCATGACCGCGCTCGTAGCAATAGCCCATCTTGAAATAGGCTTTGGAATTCTTGAGCTGGGCGGCATTGCGATAATATTTGAATGCCTCGGGCAGATCACGGATGCCGGCTTCACCCGTGAAATAGAGATCACCCAAGCGCATATTGGCTTCGCTATCCCCGGCTGAAGCGGCCTTCTGATACATCTTCACCGTTTCAGCGGCGTTGTTGCCAGTGGATTCCTTGGCGCGCGCGACTTTGAAGGCGGATTCTGCGATACCACCTTCCGCCGCCGCGCGATGCCATTTCAAGGCTTGCTCCTTGTCTGCTGCCCCGCCCTTGCCTTGTTCGAACATCATGGCGGCTTTTGCTGCCGCGCGGATGTGGCCGTTCTCAGCGGCTTTTACATACCATTCACGGGCCTTGGCCATGTCTGAACTTTCCATGACCAGACCAAGGAAAAATTGGGCGTCGGGATAACCGGCCTCAGCCGCACCTGTGATCAGGGCCGTGGCCTCTCCCTTCTCTTTTTCCGAAGTGGCTATGTCCAGCAAGTGCATGCCGCGCTCGAAATTGTTCACTGCCGCCATCTTCTTGGGATCGATCGCTACCGGACCAGGTGCAGGCAAAGACTTCGGTTCCGCAGCGGAAGCATTCAGCATCGGCACGATCAAGCACAAGGAAAGTAATGGGCGCCACATACGGATAGAGTGAACTTGATGCAGGGTAAAATCAAGTTTGGCAGAGACTTTAGGCCTCCTTGACTTTCACCTTATATCCTTTGATCTGAGTTCGTTTCAACTTGGCCACGATGCTGTTCGCATGCTCCGCTGCCACATCCACAAAAAGGTGTTTCTCGCGGATATCCACCGTTCCAATCGCCTTTGCAGACAACCCGGTCTCGCCTTGGATCGCCTGAACCACATCGGCGGCCGTGACACCCATCTCTTCACCCACGCTCATGTATAGACGCGTCTGGTTATCTGGCGTCTTGCGGCTCGCCTTGGGTGAACGGAAAGGCATAGGATTCTCGATCAACTCCCGTTTTTCGGGTATACGCATCATCGGCTTCACCTTCGTCGGCGTGCCCGGCGGAATTTCTGATTTTTGGACCGGCTTTGCTTCTGCCTTGGGTGCGACCGGTTTGATTTCTTTAACCTCGGTTTTGACCGCAGGTGTCACTTTAGCAACCGGAGGAAGTTCTTCCGCTTTAGGCTCAGGCACCTTGGCATACGCCTCTGCCGCTTCCTTCACCGCTTCAGCGGTCGCTGCGATGGTTGTCGGCTTGGGAGTAATCATCTTCGCTGGCGTCGAAGGCCGGGCGATAGGTGCTGGTCTTACCGGGCGCTCCATCGGCGCCCGGGCTGGACGCTCATCGTATCGGTCACCATACCCGCCGCGATCCTGACGGTATCCTCCACGTTCTTCACGGTAACCGCCACGATCCTCGCGATAGCCACCACCACGACGATCATCCCGTCCACCACCGCGATCATAGCCGCCACGCTGTTCCTCTCGCTCCACTGGCTGCTGCGCGGGTTGTTCATCCTCACCTTGTAAATGATGAATAAGCGCGGAGGCGATGTCGGTAGACGTAAATCCTTCTTCCAGCAAACGCTCGATCAAATGATCCTGCTTCTTGTATTCGCCGCTCGTCAAAGTCAGGCGCAGCTTCGTCAGGAACACGCTCGCCTTGGCCTGTTCGACTTCCGTTTGCGTCGGCACACGACCGCGCTGGATGCGCATCTTCGTGTAACGCTCGATGTGCTGGATCTGAAACAGTTCGCGTCCCGAGATGAACGAGATGGCACGACCACTACGACCGGCGCGGCCTGTGCGGCCAATACGGTGCACGTAGTCTTCTACGTCATACGGCAGGTCGTAATTGAACACCACCTGCACGTCGTCCACGTCGATGCCGCGTGCGGCCACATCCGTCGCCACGAGAAATTCCAAACCCGATTTGCGGAACTTCTGCATCACGCGATCACGCTGGTTCTGGTTCATGTCACCATGCAGGCGGTCGGCAGAATAACCCTGCGCATTCAGGTGATCCACGAGGTCATCCACCATGCGCTTGGTGTTGCAGAAAATGATGCCCAGCTTGAGATCGTGGATGTCAATCAAGCGCGTGAGCAACTCGATCTTGAAGCGGCGGTCCACCTCGTAATAGGACTGCTCCACCGTCGGCACAGTCATCGCCTTCTGCTCGATTTTAACGCTCTGCGGATCCTTCGCAAACTTCTTGATCAATTCCTGGATCGGCCGCGGCATCGTAGCGGAGAAGAAAACCGTCTGCCGTTCTGCAGGCAAGGCTTGCAGGATGAACTCGATGTCTTCGCGGAAACCCATGTCCAGCATCACATCCGCCTCGTCCAGAATGATCATCTTGAGCTTATCGAGGCGCAACGTGCCACGGCGCATATGGTCCATCAGACGTCCCGGTGTGCCGATGACGATCTGCGCGCCCTGCTGCAAACCGTAGTACTGACGTTCGTAAGATTGCCCGCCGTAAATCGGCAGCGCCTGGATGCCACGCTTGAAAAGCGTCAGTTTATGGACCTCTTCCGAGACCTGCACGGCCAGCTCACGGGTGGGGCACAAGATCAGGATCTGCACGCCACGCAGTTTGACATCCACCTTCTCCACTGCCGGGATGGCAAAGGCCGCCGTCTTACCGGAACCAGTTTGCGACTGGCCCACGATGTCCTTCCCCTGCAACAGTACAGGGATGGCCTCGGCCTGAATCGGTGAGGCTTGTTCAAACCCCAGCTTATCGATGGCCTTCAACAGTTCCGGGGACAAACCCAGCTCAGAAAATAACTTCGGTGTCATGCGATCAAATATCCAACAAGAGAACCACTTTACAGTATGCCGGGATGCATAGGGAGACAAATCTTACGGGGTCAAAAAACCCCTATTCAGCATTGCGACACACCCATTCCTCCCTTACATAACCTCTATGCCACTGTTCGACAGCTTGCGCCGTATGCTCTCCCCCGAGGGCAAAAGCGGCGCTGCGGCTGCCAAGCTCCCCACTTGCCGGGGTGCGCGCACAGTGGATTACCTGTCCAAGACGGGTGAATTTTCCATCGAAGCCCGCTACCTGCTTGACCTCATCTTGCTGGATGCGATCGCTGTAAAAGCCAGCGATGTGCATCTGGATCCTGCTGAGGACCATATGCTTGTCCGCTATCGCATCGACGGCATGTTGCATGATGTGGTGAAACTGCCGAATCACCTGAAAGGCTCCCTCGCCAATCGTGTGAAGGTGATGGCAGACTTGAAGATTTACGAGAGCCGGGTGCCGCAGGAAGGCAAGGCCAAGGCCGATCCGGCCATGGGTGGATTCGAGATGCGTGTCTCGCTCTCGCCGATGGTAGCGGGAGAAAAGATTTCCATCCGCCTGTTCCGACCGGGTGAACAGCGCTTCAGTGTCCAGGCTTTGGGTTTTGATCCGGATACGTTGCATCAATGGGTAAACCTCATCTCCCAGCCGCATGGTTTGTTGCTGCTGACCGGGCCCGTGGGTTCAGGCAAGACCACTACTCTTTATTCCACGCTCACGCACTTGGTGAACACTCAAGGCCAGCGTCTGAATATCACCACCGTGGAGGATCCGGTTGAATCGGTTTTGCCGCGCGTGAACCAGGCCACCGTGAACGTGGCGCAAGGGTTCACCTACCCCATCGCCTTGCGTTCTATTCTGCGACACGATCCGCAGGTCATCATGATCGGTGAGATACGGGATGAGGAGACGGCGGGCATCGCTGTGCGCGCCAGCCTTTCAGGTCATTTGGTCTTGAGCACGGTGCATAGCGGCACAGCGGCGGGTGCGTTTGCGCGAATGGCAAACTTGCATGTAGACCCGCAACTGCTTGCTAGCGCCACGATAGGCGTGATGAATCTGCGTCTCGTCCGCCAGAACTGCACACAATGCGCCATCCCCTACGAGCCCGGCCCGATGCATATGGCGCGCTTGGAAGGATTGGACCTGGATCGCGCATTCTTTCGTAAAGGCACCGGTTGCGCTGCTTGTGGCTTCACCGGCTTCCAAGGGCGCCTGCCCATCACGGAATTGCTGGTGAAGAATCCGGAGATCGAACGCCTCATCGCCGCGAACGCCCCTAGCCAGCAGATCCATGACCTCGCCGAGCAACACGGCATGTGTTCTTTGGCGGCCAGCGCAGTCTTGCGCACCTTCAATGGTGAAACGACTTTGGAAGAGATATCCAATCTCCTCATCGCGTAATTTTACGCGTTTTGGGAATCATCTCTCTTGCGAAATCCTCACGCAAAGGCGTATCGTCCGATAGCCTTCGGACAAAGCCACGCCATGAAATGCCTCGTAGTAGCCGATCTGCACTACGCCCTAAAACAATGGGATTGGGTGCACCGTGCCGCTGACAGCTTCGACCTCGTCATCATCGCCGGAGACCTGCTGGACCTGAGTTCGCTCGTGGAGCGTGAGGCTCAATCCATTGTTGTCCTGAAATACCTCGACCGGATTGTCCGCAAGAAACCTCTGCTCGTGTGTTCCGGCAATCACGATGGCACCGACCACAATGCAGAGAATGAAGCCATCGCCACGTGGCTTGAGGAAGCGCGTGAGGGCGGCACGCTGGTGGACGGTGATTCATGGGAGAAAGACGGCTGCCTGTTCACCATCTGTCCTTGGTGGGATGGTGATATCACACGCAAGGAAGTCGGAGAATTGCTCGCGCGCGATGCGGCAAAGCCCAAGCAACGCTGGATCTGGATCTATCATGCTCCCCCTGATCATACGAAAGTGAGCTGGACCGGTCGTGATTGGGGTGGCGATGCGCACCTTGTAGAATGGATCAAACAATATCAGCCAGACATGGTTTTGAGCGGGCACATCCATCAGTCCCCTTTCCGTAACGAAGGCTCGTGGATCGATAAGATAAACGGCACGTGGGTTTTCAATACAGGACGTCAGATAGGCCCTGAACCCGCCTTCATCCTTCTGGATCTGGAAAACAGGCAGGCGACTTGGACATCCCAGGCGGGACAGGAGACGATGGCCTTATAGGACGGGATTACCCGGACTTTTTCTTCGACTTCCCTTGATGATGCAGCAAGCTTTCCAGCACTTCATCCACCATGCTCATGTGATCTTTCTGATCTTCGAACTGGTGTTTCAAGTCTACCAGATAGCGCGTGAGATTGTTTAGCCTCCGCGCCAGTGTTTCAGCGACGATGATCGTTACTTCTGGATGTGCATCCAGAAACTGGCGTGCATTCTCGGCCTCCAAGAACTTGCAATCTGTCAGGCACTTGACGGTGGCCATGTGCGGCTGATGGAGCAGGATGGACATCTCGCCAAAGATGGACCCAGGTTCAGACACACGGCTTACCTGCACATCGCCTTTGCATATCTCCACCTTACCCTCTATGAGGATATAGAGGTGGCCCGTGCTCTGGCCTTCGTGCAAAACCTCATCGCCTGTCTTATAGGATACCTGCGGCAGTGCCTGGCAAGATTCCAGCATATGGCTCATAACACCGCCAAGGTGAAGGACCCGTTTGACAACGTCAAACGTTGCTTCACCGGGATAGTTAATTGGAGAGCGTCAAAGCAAAACCGCGCATGAATTCATTTCATGCGCGGCTGCCTTAAACATCTTTCAGAGCAATCAGAACCGCCACACCAGATCCACCGTCACGCGGTCTTTGAAGATGTCATTGCTCGGCGCAAAGCCACGCTCGTAAGCGAATCCCAAATCCACGTTCTCGAGAACCCGCGAACGGAAACCCACTCCCCACGCAGCTTGCGTGCGACCACCGGCATTCGTGCTGCCGAAGTTGATCAGATCGAAGCCCTCGGAATTGAAGGGCAATTGGTTACCTTCGGTGAGCGTAGTCACAGCATTGATGGTGGTGAATGGGATGAACCATCTACAGGTGAAGTAATCCGCCATCAGGCTGTAACGCACATTGGCTGTCTCTTTGTCCATGTCGATCGGGATGCGTGCTCCGAGATTACCGGTCAGGTGGAACTTGTCCCACCCCTTGATGGCCGAGACAAACAGGTTGAACTCACCAGACGCATTCCCTTGGAACACATCTTGATTGCCGGAGGGCAGTTCAAAGGTCAGGCCTGGTGTGATGACCGTTTGCTGCTCGTCATTCTTATAAACGGCATACTTCACACCGAAGCCGATGTCCGCCCAGCCATTCTGCGCAGGACCGACCTCAGGGTTGAACTCGATGAAGCCGTCCTTAGTGGCGATGATGGCCAGCCGGTCATTCACGGCGTAGCGCAATTGCACGGCGTATACACGCACATCCACGTCAGTCCCGAGGAATGCATTATCTAGACGGTGGTAGGCGAAGATCGGGCGAACCTCACTTTGAATCAAAGGTGATTCAAAGAAAATGGGATTCGTCACCGGCGCGATCGCCTGTGCGGTCCAGTCCTCTGCGTGCACAGTTGTTCCTAGAATCAAACCTGCTGCAGCAGCCATTAATTTCAGTGATGTTTGTTTCATAAATCAACAAACTTCACTTATACTCCTAGAGATCCGTTCTCTACCCTCCGCTTGTCGCTTCCCTGCTTTCTCTTGGGACAAAATAGGATGGCTCTCACGCCAAAATGGGTCAGCGAAAATGTTTGAATAGATGCTTTTAAAATGCATCTATATTGATATGAACGTCAGTTTGCTGGAACGCATGGGTGGACGACCGGTTCTCCTGAACCTGTTACGCCATTTCTATGCCGATGTCCGTCAACACGTACTGATCGGCCCTATCTTCACCGCACATATCACAGATTGGCCGGCGCATCTGGAGAAGATTGCGGATTTTTGGAGTACCATCGCCGGTGGTCCGCCCGCTTACAGCGGGCCCATGGGGGCCAAACACATGCCTTTAGAGCTAAAGGAAGAACACTTTCAGGCATGGCTGGGCCTGTGGGAACATAATTGCAAAGTCTGGCTGGCTGCCGATTGCGCAGCGGAAATGATTCAATTTGCCCGGAGCATAGCCCTGCGTCTGCGCTTGATCAGCGGTGTCACCATCCCCGCAGACAGCCTTGGTGCCAGCCTGACTTTCGGTACGAGGCCGTATGGACAGAAGCCTTCCGTTAGGCTTCAATCCGGCCCGACATCATGAATCTGACCTTATTCTCTGATTACTCGCTTCGCATTCTCATGTATGCAGCTCTCAATGGTGGCAAGCAGTTCTCGGTGGATGACGTGTCGAACGCCTACAAGCTCTCGCGCCATCATGTGGCCAAGGCGGTGAACTTCCTTTCGCAGGAAGGTTACCTGGCCGCCAAGCGTGGTCGCGGGGGTGGGATTCTGCTGGGCAAAGCACCTTCGGAAATACGCATCGGCCAGTTGCTGCGCCGTAGCGAAGCAGGAACTCCGTTCATCGAGTGTTTCGATGTGGCCACGAATACATGTCCGCTCATCAAAGGCTGCATGCTGAAGGGGGCTCTGTTCGAAGCGTGGAATGCGTTCTTCGATACGCTGGATAAATACACGCTCGCCGATTTCGTAAAACGACCCGAGCGCCTGCAACAGGCGTTGGCGATCACTACATGAAGTTGCTGTTACATAGTTTCATTCTGTTTTTAAGTTCTGTCATAGGCACATACGCCCAAGGCACCGAAGAATACGAACAAGCACCCATCCGCTACTCTGCCACCGCCGCAAAGGACGCCACGCAAAAACTCGAGGCTAAATTCGCTTCGGGTGAATTAAAATTTTCCTCCACGGATAAAGAGAATGTCCGTCTCATCTTGCGTGAGATGAATGTGCCAGTGGAAAGTCAGGTCATCGTTTTTTCCAAGACCAGTCTCCAGCGCGGGCTCATCTCCCCCCAGCATCCACGCACGATTTACTTCAGTGACGATTGCTACATCGGTTGGGTGCCGGGTGGCTTGGTAGAGGTAGCGAGCTTCGATCCTGAACTGGGCCCGGTCTTTTATACTTTCGATCCGCGTCCTCTCGCCAAGCCCGAACTGCCCCACTTCAAACGCGACAATGATTGCCTGAGCTGTCATGGCGGCTCCTTCGTGCGCGGCATCCCAGGTGTGTTTGTCCGTTCGGTGAATACCACGGAGACCGGCGATCCCCTGCTCCAGTTCGGTTCCAAGGTGGTGGACCACACCACCCCATTCAAAGACCGCTGGGGCGGTTGGTATGTGACGGGCACGCATGGTGATTCCATACATCAAGGCAATGTTTTCGCAGTGGATAAGAATCGCGAACTCCAGGTGGACTACCACAAGGGTGCAAACATCACCGGGCTCTCACGTTTTTTCCCGGTGGAGAATCTGCTGACGGATTCGAGCGACATCGTCGCCTTGCTTGTGCTGGAGCATCAGACCGCGATGCACAATGCGATCACGCGTGCTGCTTACAACTCACGGCGAATGCTTGCGTATCAACGAAATCTGCAGACGGACTTGAAAGAGCCTGTGACCGATGAGCCCAGCTACGACAGCGTGAAGCGCGTCTTCGACAGCTCAGCCCGGGATGTGGTGGATCATCTGCTCTTCAAGGATGAAGCCATTTTACCCGAAGATGGCGTAAAAGGTTCCAACGCGTTTCAGCAAGTATATGAGCGAGGCGGTGTCCGCACGAAAGATGGCCGTTCATTGCGCGACTTGCGGCTGGATCGTTACCTCTTCAAATACCGTTGCAGCCATCTTATCTATTCGAAACAGTTTCTCGCTTTGCCGAAGCAACTCAAGCAACGCATCTATGCGCGCTTGGAAAAAGCGCTGGATGAGAATGATCCAGATTCACGGTATGATCATCTCAGCAAGCAGGAACGGATTGGTATCCGTGAGATTTTGCGGGAGACGCATCCGGATTTAAAAGTTACTTGGCAGAAGCAGACGGCGCCGAAGTAGCAACTTTGGACCTCGGCGGCTCGCCACGATGCGGTGTCGGGGTTGTTCTCCCCAAGAGAACCAGACGCAGTCCAAAGGTATCAGCTACTGTTTTGCAAAATACTTCAGCATCTTCTCCAATGCCTTCGAGCGATGGCTCAGCTTGTTCTTCACTTCTTCGCCCAATTCTGCAAAGGACTTGTCATATCCAACCGGGATGAACATGGGATCATAGCCAAATCCGCCGCCGCCAGCGGGCTTGGTATCCATGCGGCCTTCACATGCACCTTCGAATACCAGTGTGGCCGTTTCCAATTCATCCGCTGCGCAAGGAGGTGAGGAACATTTCTCCTCTTTCACCAATGGCGTGAGTGCCAGCGCGCAACGAAAACGCGCACTGCGTATTTCCGTTGGCACACCTTGCATAAGACGCAGCAACTTGGCGTTATTTTCGCCATCTGGGGAATTGCCCGGCTTGCCGGAATCCAGATTCGCGAATCGCGCGGAGTAGACTCCGGGGGCGCCGTTCAGCGCATCCACTTCCAAGCCGCTGTCATCTGCGAGCACATAGGCCTCACCCGAAATTTGGGATAATTTCCCGGGCGTCTCCAGAAGCCAGTGCGCCAAGCCCGCTGACTTCAACGTGGCGTTGCCTCCAAACGTGGTCGCGTTCTCTTCGATCGGCGGCGCGTCAGGAAACTCGACCAGGGAAAGGCAGCGGAAAGAGGGACCGAGGATCTGCTGGATCTCTTCCGTCTTGTGTTTGTTGCGCGTGGCCAGAATCAAAGTGATCACGCTTTAAGAAAATCCGAAATACGCCGGGAACCAAGTCTAAAGCGCAGTCGCTTACAACTGTGTCACCTTCACATTCACTAAAAAGAATCCGCTCTGGCCGTTGCGGCTCACATACACAATCTGGCTGGTGCCGCTGGCGGTCACTTCAGTGGTCACGATCGTCCCAGAGGGATTTATGGAGAATGGCACCACGTTTTCCGCCCCGGTCAACTGTGCACGAAAACGGATCTCATACTTTATCCCTGGAGTGGATGTAAAAGTGAGTTCAAGACGATCTGCGCCTGAGGCGGTCACTACTGTCACCCTGTATGCCATATCGGGCAAACTGATCTCCAGCAAACCATCCGACGCTTGATGAAGTGACTCATACTGCGGCAGAGATCCGCCTATCGCCGGCCCCATGTAAGCAATTCCTTCGTGATTGAAGAGCGAGCCGTGATTTGTGCAACGAAAGTTCGTGCCATTGGGAACGACCGTGCCGCCGGCATGAGGACATTGGGCACGCATGACGCGATAACCTTCCGTCATCCGGCTGATCAGCACAGGATAGTTTGTATCGTAGGCAAGCCCGATGAAACCGCCTACTGCTCCGAGCACGGGGAAATCAGAGGGCTTCACCGTCAGCTTTCCATCGGTAGCCGATGACATGAGAGCCAGCACCGGTTGCGCCCATGTTTTGGAGCCCAAGCGACAACTTGCGAGACCGGTGAACAAGCCAGCAATGAAATCTCTCCGGTTCGGCAGGCAAGGCTTGGTCTGGCAAGGCAGCATGCTCAAAAGCATGCCTTGCCCCTTGGAATTCCAGCAAGGCACCTCCGGTCACATTCGGGTGACAATTGGCTGTCAAACCTTTCCCCAAAAATTAGCACATACAAAAAACGGGTGCCCCAGTGTCTAGTGACTGACAGGACCAGACGCGAATCATGCGCTCAACCAGGGGGCCATAGGCAAAAATTTATGATTGGCCCCCGGCATGGTTTCCTTAATCCTCTGGCACCCGATAGCAGCAATTATGGCAGCAAATAAAAGCCCGCAATCCGATACCGGCCTTAAAACTTGGCAATGTCTCGCGCTAGCCTTGGCCGGCCTGCTCGTCCTGCTGCTCATCTCTTTCCATGACGGTCTGGGGGAAGGAATGGTGCATTTCAACAATGACGCCCCATATGGCATGATCAAGGCGCGGGAGGATTCGGCCATTGCTGGACTTACCGGGTATTGGGAAAACCTGAACTGGGTGGGCATTGAGCAGCCCAGCGGCCAGCCAGAACTGGGCAATGCTTATTACTTCCTCACCGGAACCGAGCTGTTCTGCAAAACGTTCCCGGCTTTTTCCCTCTTTTTTCTGGGGTTCTGTGGCTGGGTCTTGTTCCGCGCGCTCAAGTTTCATCCCGTGGTATGTTTTGCGGGAGCAGTAGCGGCGGCTTATAATACCAACTCCTTTTCCAATGCTTGCTGGGGCTTGGGCACCTGGCCGATCGCCCGCGGTATGGTCCTGCTTGCGATCGCTGCCCTGTTCAGCTACCGCGAGAAGCCGCATTGGTCCAAGCTGGTGCTCGCAGGCGCTGCCGTGGGCTTCAACATCATGGGTGCTTTCGATACGGGGGCGATTTACAGTCTCTATGTGGCGGCCTTTGGCCTGGCTCTGGCCTTCAGCAAGGCGAGCGAGCCATTGCTCAAGCGCAGCGGCAAAGGCATACTACAAGTCGGGGTGGTGGCCGTTTGCGCGTTCCTGCTTTCTGCCCATACCGTCATGAACCTTATCGGCACCCAGGTGCAAGGTGTCGTCGGCATGGAGCAGACGGAGCAGGCTAAACAGGAACGCTGGAAGGGCGCCACACTTTGGAGCTTCCCGAAGATCGAAACCCTCAGGCTCGCTGTGCCAGGCATGTTCGGTTATCGCATGTCAGAAAGTCAGACAGCCAAGCCTGCTGATTACTGGGGTACAGTCGGAGCGCAAGACGATGCTCCCTATACCCGCTATTCCGGTTCTGGCGAATATGCTGGCTTGCTGGTATTGCTGCTGGCCGCATGGGCTTTGGGGCAAAGCCTGCGACGCGATGGAAAAGAGCTTTCCGGCGATAATGACAAATATGTCATCTGGTTTTGTGCGATCGCCGGCTTCATCGCCCTGCTCCTCTCATACGGGCGCTTTGCACCGTTTTACCAGATCATCTACAAACTGCCTTTCTTCTCCACCATCCGGAATCCCATCAAATTCACCAACCCTCTGCACATCTCGCTACTGATCCTGTTCGGCTACGGGCTGAACAATCTGGTGAAATCCTACTTCTTCACCAGCAAAGGAGAAACCCTGTCTTGGGGGGCTGCGTGGGTGGCATTTAAGAAAATGTCTGATCAACACGCCAAGAAACTCCTGTATGGTGGAATCGTGCTCCTGGGTGTTTGCGGACTGGCCGGGTTGATCTATTCCTCTTCCTCTGCGGAATTGGTCAGCTATCTGGAAAAAGCCCGTTTCACCCCGGAATCCGCCAAGACACTGGCTGCCTACAGCGCCAAGGAAGTCTTCATAGCATTGATGTTTTTCGCTGCTTCCCTGCTGGTGATCTGGGGCGGGATGAGCGGCTGGCTAAAGCCCCGGCTCGCCTTGGGGATACTGGTGGCGCTGCTGGCGGTGGACTTCGTCCGCGCCAATATGCCCTGGGTGAATTTCTATGACTACCGGTATCGCTACGCCTCCAATCACGTCATTGATTTCCTGAAGTCGCAATCCCCTTATTGGCGGAACGCCACCGAAGTTTCTCCCTTGAGCCGCAGTTACCTCCTCACGCCAGAAGCCAATCACTTCGGCGGAGTGTTCAGCGCATGGCTGCAGAACCAATATCAGTATTACCAGATACAGTCGCTTGACATCATCCAGATGCCCCGCCCGCCGGTGTTGGAACTCAATTACATCATGAATTTCAAACCGACAGATAACACCACCGGCAGCGACCTGTACAAGCTCAGCCGCGTCTGGGAGCTGACCAGCACGCGGTATCTGGTCGGCCTCGAAGGTTATCTGCCCATCCTGAACCAGCAGTTCGACCGCGGTCGCAACCGTTTCAGCATCAAGGAAAAATTCCAGTTCACCGCCAAGCCTGGTGCTACGGGAAACATCGGCCAATACGATGTCACCACCGCCCCTTCGGACAAAGGCCCTTTGGCCATCTTCGAGTTCACGGGCGCCCTGCCCCGAGCCCACATCTATACCCAATGGGAAAGCGGCATGAGCAACAGCATCCTTTACACAAACATGGGTGCCGTGACGACCAATGAAGCCGCCCTGCCGATGATCGCCGCGCCGGATTTTGACCCTCAGATGAAAGTGCTGATCTCAGAAACCATTCCGGCACCTGCCTCTTCACCCGCGAAAGAAGGTATGACCAATCGCGTCAGCGACGTGAACATCCAATCGCGCAGCGTGAGCATGAAGGTTGAGGTGGCACAAGATTCCGTGCTGCTCCTCAACGACCGTCACAGTCCCAACTGGCACGTGTATGTGGATGGCGCGGAACGTCCGCTCTTGCGGGCGAATTACCTCATGCGCGCCGTACAGTTGAAGCCGGGTGACAAGGAAGTGATCTTTAAGTTCGAGCCCACCGCCAAGTATCTCAAGATCACTGTCGCCTCGATGGCAGTTGCCCTAGGCTTGCTCGTGTGGTGGCCATTGCGCGAAAAAAGACAGGCTGCCTCCCCGGAACCTGCTGCCAAATAGATGTCAGACTCCTCTTCATCACATCAGGAATCCTACCGGCAGAACGAAGCCTACGCCGAGTTTCTCTCCGGTTGGGATGCCGGCTTCTACGCCAAGTACGCTGATACCTTGCGGCCTGCCAATGCCGGGGGGCGGGTGCTGGATGTAGGCTGTGGAGTCGGCCAGGTGGTGAACCGCTTGCAAACCGCCGGTTATGAGGCTCACGGTGTGGATGTCTCGGAGCCGAACATCCAACGCGCGGTGAAATTCAGTCCTCGCTGCCAGCTCTATGACGGGCGCAAGCTGCCCTTCCCTGATGGCTTCTTCGATTCTGCTGGTGCATTGAATGTCTTGGAGCATGTGGAAGAGCCCGAACTGTTCATCCCTGAGCTTGTGCGCATAGTGAAACGCGGCGGCAAGATCGTGCTCTCCAGTCCGAACTTCTTTCGCGTGCTCGGTTTCAAAGATTACCATCCCCGAATGCGCGGCATCGGGCAGAAGTGGAGCAACTTCCAACGCTTACAGGAAAAGCGCCGTCAGATCCGCGAGACTCCCGAGCAAGTGCGCTTTGACCGCATGGAACCCATCAAACGGGAAGCTTTTCAACCGGACGATGATGCCATCATCGCCACGAATCCGCTGGAGATGAGCTTCTTTCTGGAACGCGCCGGTTGTCGCGTGGAGAGTGTTTCCTGCACGGATCGTTATGTGGCCGCGCCAGTCGAGTTCGGGTTGAATCTCGGTCCTTGGCGCTGGGGCATGTTCAATGCCTTCCTCATCGCCACCAAGATCAAGTGATTCACAGCCCCGATGGGTGATCGATGAAACTCCACGGCACTCCGCATTTCTTCGAGAGATGCGCTGAGAGCGCTTTCACTCCAAATGTTTCAGTGGCGTAGTGCCCGCCGTAAATCACATTCACTCCCAATTCTTCCGCCAGCGGAAAAGTCCAGTGTGGCCCTTCTCCCGTGATGAACGTATCCACACCTTCAGCCGCCGCCTTCTTCACCTCGGCTCCGGCTCCGCCCGTCACCACGCCGATGTTCCGGCAGATCTCCGGTCCGCACGCGAGCACAGTCGTCTTGCCACCGACCGCCTTTTGCACCCGCGTATCCAATTCCTCCCGGCTGATCTTCGTCGCTGACTTCAGCCCCAAGTATCGCTTCTTCTCAAAGAAAAACGGCATCATTTTCTTCAAACCAAGCGCCGCGCAAAGTTGTGCGTTGTTCCCCAGCTTCGCATGCAGGTCCAACGGCAGGTGCGAACTGTAAACCGCTACGTTTCCCTCCAGTAACAGGCGCATGAGCTCATAGCGCTTCCCCGTCCACGGATGCGATGGCGACCAGAATAATCCGTGATGCACGATGAGCAGATCAGCTTTCGCTGCGATCGCCTTGCGGACGGTCGCAATGCTGCCATCCACGGCAGCGGCGATCTTCGTAACCTTGCCGGTGTTTTCCACCTGCAAGCCGTTCACCGCCCCGGGGTAATCTTCCACGTTTGCCGTATCCAGCAACTCGTCACAATACCCCGTCAGCTTTCGCAGTTCCACACTTTGCATGGTGTTCTCCATGCCATGCCTTGCATCTCAGGCAAAGCTATTTCACCCTCTAAACGAAGGTTTACAGTTCAATCGGCTCAACCTTGTAGAAGCCGGTGTCAGTCTCCGAAAGGATATCGGCATACACGCCTTGCTTGCCTGTCGGAGTGACTATCCCCACTTCTTCCCAAGCCGGATCGTTGATATTCGTCTTCCTCAGGACGCGATAGCTCACGCCTGGAACACTGCGCCAGACGACTGTCGGCGTCATGCGGATTCCCAGCGCAAACCCGGAGAATGGATCCAGCGGATTCGTCTCATCTTCAAATTCCTTCTGGTTCGTGCTGCCGTCATCATCCGGGTCAGCCTTCAGCAATGCATTCGGATTGTGCCGGTAATGTTCGCCAAAATATTCCGCGAGCCATTCCGAGCTGACACCCGTGATGTCTTTCGGCGAATAGCTATAGATCTGGGAACTATGCTCAACTCCTGTGTAACCGCCGTAGACCAGCACACTGGCTCCGGTCCACACCGCATGATGATGGACGCGGGCGGACGGCGCATTCGTCGTCGTCAGCAAAGACCACTTATCCGTCACCGGATTGTAGATGCCGCCCGTGTTCAAGAATCCCGAATTGTTGAAAGCACCGCCGAATACGAACATCCGGTCACCCGCCCACGTCAACGCATGCCGGTTGCGGGCCGAGGGTGCATTCACCGTGGACATAGTCGTCCATGTATCTGTCGTCGGGTTGTAACGCGCACCGTCGTTATAAGACGCCGTTAAACCTTGGTTCGCACCGCCCCATACGATCATCTCCGTGCCCGTCCACGTTGTTTGGAATAACCAAGTGCGCGCTGACGGCGCATTCACACTGGAGACAGCCCGCCACGTATCCGTCTCAACATTGTAAGCTGCACCATCACCCAATGCTCCCGCTGAGCCAGAACCGCCCCATACCACTAGCTCAGCGCCGCTCCAAGCGTGAGCCGGCAGGCAACGCGCAATTGGCGCACCGACAGAAGCGAGCGCACGCCAGCTATCCGACTCCGGATTGTAGATAGCTCCGTCATTGAGATAGGTACCGTTCGAGACACCACCCCATACGATGACTTCCTCTCCCGTCCACGCGATCGCTGGATAACTCCGTGCCGAAGGCGCACCTACCGTGGACATCACGTGCCATGTATCCGTCTTCGGATCATAACGGCCGCCAGAATTCAACTGCGCGCCGTTGTATCCACCCCAGACGATGAACTCCGTCCCTGTCCACACACCTGCATGCTGCGAACGGTTTTCCGGTTTGTCCACCTCACTCATCGGCGTCCAAGTGTTGCTCGCTGGTGAATAACGCGCACCGCTATCGTAAGAAACTCCAAAACCCTCGCCACCCCAGATCAACAATTCCTTGCCCGTCCATGCGGAAACATAGATAGAGCGACCCGGCACTTCCGTATTATTTGCACGCTGCAACCATTCACCCATCATCGGCACAGAGCTGGTGCTATTCGGATCACTTCCACCGTCGAACTCCACCAGATTGTTGAACCCATCTCCATCCGGGTCAGCATACTCTGCTGCTGCCGGTTGATGACGGAAATAGCCGCCAAAATTCTCTGCCAGCCATTGGCTCATGATCACTTGATAATTGAATGAAGGCGAATAGCTCGTGCAGTCTTGGTTATGACCGGAACCATTGTAACCGCCATACACCAGCACACTTGCTCCCGTCCACACCGCTGAATGATGCACCCGGGCTCCTGGTGCACCAGTCGTCGTCATCGGGGCCCAAGTGTCCGTCACCGGGTTATAGGAAGCCCCGGTATTCGAGTATGTCCCCGTCCCTGCGCCGGTCGCCCCACCGAACAAAACCATTTCCTTGCCTGTCCACGCCATCGCCGCGCGGTTGCGACCGCTCGGCGCTCCTGTGGAAGACATCGTCGTCCACGTATCCGTCGTCGGATTGTAGCGCGCACCATCGTTAAACGTCTGCGATAAAGCCAGATTACCACCACCCCACACGATCAATTCCGTCCCCGTCCAGACCGGCGTCAAAATCCAAGTCCGCGCGGAAGGAGCGTTGACCGAAGATACCGGACGCCACGTATCCGTTGCCGGATTGTATAACGCGCCGTCGTTGTGAACGATCGAGTTGTTATGACCGCCCCAAATGAGCATTTCTGTCCCCGTCCAGACCGCATTCACGCCACCACGTGCGGAAGGAGCCCCAGTGGTACTCATCGGTCTCCAAGTGTTATTGGTCGGATTATACAAAGCTCCACTCGCCAGCAATACGTTACCAGCCCCATGCCCGCTCCAGATGATCATTTCGCTACCGGTCCAGATCACTGCGGCTGCTGAACGCGCCGCTGGTGCACCGGTCGTCGATGTCGCCTGCCAAGAATCGGTGGAGGGATTGTAACGTCCGCCTGATTGCAGATAGCTCCCATTGTAACCGCCCCAAACGATCATCTCCGTCCCCGTCCATACCGCATTATGCTGCGAACGGTTCGCTGGCGCATTCACCGTGGAGGTGGCCGTCCAGCTATTGCTCTTCACCAGAAAACGCGCACCCGAGTTGTAGGAAACTCCAGGACCCTCACCACCCCAGATGATCATCTCCTGCCCGGTCCACACCGCAGAATGGACTGCTCTTCCTGGAACGACCGTGGCCGCACTACGCCCAAGCCATTCATCTGGTGTACCCACCGCTTTGGCATTGGTTAAGGCTAAAAATGCCAAACACAACACCATCAGTCCGGCTTTGAGACAGAGTTTGGTATTCATCTTATCTTGATCTCCTGTTAGATGGAATGTCCTGTGACGACTCCTTGGTTGTTAGGAAATATTTTTCAAAATGACTGCTGGCGTGTCCAGCCTAGAATCTTCTCCTTGCCATTTTTTTGATCTCATCTGAACAAGTCATATCCTTTTTGCACACGCTCAACCCGCTTCTTCTGCCCGTTTGGAAAATGTATTTTATGGGAACAGCAGGGAATGGCCGCCAGAGTGCATCCTTTGCTTTAGCGGCCATCCGACACTAACCCAACTTTCATTTCACCCCTCACCCTCCCTTCTGTCATTTCCCATAATGAACCTTTTTCACGGTCTTTATATTTTCCACCCCCTGATACCTCCCAAAACCACGCCCAGAATCTCCTTCAAATATTTACTTAACCCCTATTGAATTCCTCCCCGCACTCCTTATAGTGCGCTCGACTTTTGCATCGCAAAAAATGAGCAACCAGCAGGACGGAGCCGGCCAATGGAACATCCAGGCGGCGCGCACTCTTTACAACGTTGATCGTTGGGGCGCGAAATATTTCGACATCAACGAACAAGGCAACGTCGCGGTCACGCCTCTTCAGGAAGCCGGTGCCAGCGTCGATATCACCGACGTCATCGAGGAAGCCAAGGCGCGCGGACTCAAGTTCCCCCTGCTCATCCGCTTCCAGGACATCCTGCGTCATCGCGTCCAGTCCATCAACCAAGCTTTCCGCAACTCCATCGCAGAGTTCAATTACCAGGGCCAGTACCGCGGTGTGTTCCCCATCAAGGTGAACCAACTCCGCGAAGTGGTGGAAGAGATCCTCGACGCCGGCAAGCAATACAACTTCGGTCTCGAAGTCGGCAGCAAGCCCGAGCTCTATGCCGGTCTCGCCCTCCAGAACCAGATGGGCGGTCTCATCATTTGCAACGGCTACAAAGATCCCGGCTTCGTGAAGATGGCCCTCATGGGCATCAAGCTCGGCCGCAAGGTCATCATGGTCGTGGAAAAGCTCGAAGAGCTGAAGCAAATCATCACTGTCTCCAAGCAAGTCGGTGTGGAACCCATGGTCGGCATCCGCGCCCGTCTGCTCAGCAAGGGTGCTGGCAAATGGGCCGAGAGCGGTGGCGAGAACGCCAAGTTCGGCCTCAGCACTTCCGAGATGCTCGAAGCCGCCGAACTCCTCAAGGCCGAGAACCTCACGCAATGCTTCAAGCTTCTGCACTTCCACATCGGTTCGCAGGTGCCTGATATTTTGACCGTGAAGAAGGCCGTGCAGGAAGCCAGCCGCTTCTACGCCAAGCTCCACAAGATGGGCTTCCCCATCGAGTTCGTGGATGTCGGCGGCGGTTTGGGCGTGGATTACGATGGCAGCCGTTCCGCCTTCGATAGCTCCACGAACTACACCCTCCAGGAATACACGAACGACATCGTCTATTACATCGGCAACATCTGCGATGCCGAGAAGGTGCCGCATCCGAACATCGTCAGCGAGAGCGGTCGCGCCATCGTCGCGCATCACAGTGTGCTCGTCGTGGAAGTCTTCGGCTCCATCGCCAAACAACAGACCGCCACTCATCTCAAGTATGGCGAGAACGAACATTCGCTCGTCAAAGAGCTTTTGGACATCCGCCAGAACCTCCCCAAGCTGAACAAGCTCGAGGCTTATCACGACGCGCTCGAACGCAAAGAAGACGCGCACCAGATGTTCACGCTCGGCGTCATGGAATTGCCCGACAAGGCGAAGATCGAGAACCTCTACTGGGACATCAGCCAAGCCGTTGTGGAATCCTTCCGCGGCCAAGCCTACATCCCCGAGGAGATCCGCAAGCTCGAAGACAGCTTGGGGGATCAATACCTCTGTAACTTCTCCGTGTTCCAATCTTTGTTGGATCACTGGGCTCTCGGTCAGTTGTTCCCCATCATGCCCATCGCTCGGTTGAATGAGAAGCCGGACCGCGAAGGCACTTTGGTGGACATCACCTGCGATTCCGATGGTCAGATCAACAAGTTCATCGATCTCCGCGACGTCCGCGATACCCTGCCCCTCCATTCCCTCAAGCAGAATGGCAACGGCAACGAGCCTTACCGCATCGGCTTCTTCCTCATGGGCGCTTATCAGGACATCATGGGTGATCTTCACAACCTCTTCGGTCGTGTGAACGAAGTCCACGTGTTCCTCGATCCCGATGAACCCTGCGGCTACTACGTCGAGGAAGTCATCGAAGGCAACACCATCGTGCAATGCCTCGCCGCCGTGCAATACGACGAACGCGATCTCTGCCGTCAGGTGAAAGCTCAGGTGGATGAAGCCATCAAGAGCGACCGTTTGAAACCGTCCGAAGGCATGCGCCTCTTGGACGATTACGAACGCGGCTTGCGCGAATACACCTATCTCTCATTCTAGGCGCAGCATGTCTGCCCCTGCCGGCATAGACCCCGAGCTGATGCCTTCCTTACGAAGGCTGCTGCGAGGTCTGTCCGCGCTGTTCTGGGCCCTGCCGCTCACCTTGATCACGTGTGTTCAGAGCGCCGTCACCGAATGGCTGCGCCCCATGGGCATGCTCCCACCCGTCATCATGACCGGCCTGCTTTATTATGGTCTGCATGAACTCGGTCATTTCCAGAGACAGGAGCGCGTGTGGATGGATGCCTTGGACCGCACCAAGCTCTTCGCCCTCATCAACCTCGGCCTGTCCCCTTTCATCTATTGGTGGAATCAGTTTCCTGCCATCGGCTTTTTCTTCCAGGCCATCGTGGTCATGGGAGTCTGCAGCGTGATGTTCCTCATTTCCCTGAACTTCATGCTGCAACGCCTCACCGCGATGCTCCCCGATGAGATGCTCCGTGCCGAAACCAAGGTCTTCACCCAGATGAACCTGATTTTGATCGCCGTCCTCATCTGCGTCGGTGCCATCTTTCAGGCTCTCTCCGCCATCGAGAATCTTCCGGACGTTGTCATCAACATCCTGAACATCCTCTACGCCACCCGCCGCGCCTGGCTGTTACTGCTCGCGCTCCTGCCGTTGGCCATGACGATGACCTTGCTCTGGAAAACCAAAGAAGTCGTCCTCAGCTCCATCTTCGGCAACCGCGACCTCTTGGTAAAACCTCCGCAGAGCTAACTTCCCCCGTCGTGCTCGTCCTCGTCGTCGTCCTTCGTCCTCGATTCCTCCGCCCATTAGTCCCATCGGCCCCATAAGACCTATTAGTCCTATTCCCCAATTCCCCTTTCTTCATTCACCCTTCGTAATTCTCAATTCGCGTTCCCCGAAGCAGCCTTCCCATCTCGTCCGTTCGATGCTCCCTCATCACGATGGCATCCTGTCCTGCGGCACTCTAGCCACCAGTCCACACCAAATAGATCGCAACCCTCGCCAGCCACTCCACAAAGAAACGCAGTCGAAGAACAGAGAATGCTCGCCGAAACACGGCATTCCCATCTCCCTCTCTTCCATTGATAAATGGAGGAGAGGGCTGGGGAGAGGAGGCACTAAACCTCCCCTTTCTTCGTTCACCATTCCTCATTCTACATTCCCCTTAAGGAACTATGTCAAAGAGCAATGAAACCATCCGACCCCTGTGAGGCATCGCAACCCAATCCTCCTAATCAAAGAAGTCAATTGGAGGTCGAACTTCGACCCGCGCTGTCCAAAGCCCGGCCGGTTCCGCAGTGGTTACTGAGGATTCCCCGGTGAGACATAAAAATCCTACGCTCACCAACGTCCCTTTCGCCCTCCGGCTTACGAGCCCCAATCCAAACGCCCGATACACCCACAGATCCTACTCCAAACCCGGTAGGGCGAGGCTCCCGACGAGCCCAAACTCTTTTCGCAACTGCACTACCAAGTCTGAAACAGCAGACTCGATGCAAGAGAGCTTTCCCCCTTCTCATCTCGTCCCTGATGATCCCATAAGGACTGCCACCTCCCCACCAACGCAGGACACAACAATGCTATGCGTACACAACACACCATCATGCTTGATGACTCTGGGATTTTAGTGGCTGCCTATCGCTCCGAAAGAGCCCAACCACCGCTTCCCGTCCTTTACCAGCAGCGAGCTGCCAGCACTTATATTTTTCCCATAAACCGCTCAAGAAAACCACCATTTTTCGCTAAAATTCGTGATGAAAACCCAACCTTTTCGCTGACAACAACATCCAAAAATCCCCCTCTACGTAACTCGCATTTTTAAAACCGTTTCCCGGGTAAAATCGGGAATCCAAAATCGTAAGTTCTCCCCCACTCTTTTGGGGCCTTCTGTGCTTTCCTGCCCCGGCGTTTTGGTCAGGGTTTGTGGCTATTTCCCTCTCTCCGCGTCCTCCGTGTCTCCGTGGTGAATTCCCCTTTTGCGTATTCCGCGTCGTTCGCGGTCACCCTCGGCTATCGACAATGACCACCTCACAATCCCTCTATTCAATCCACAAAAAATCATGTAGTGATAACCCAAGAAAAGAGCGAACCCCAGCCCCACATGAAAATCGCATTCCAAGATTTCACACCAACCTATGAAACGAAGGGCTTCTTCTCCTCGACGACCTATGAGCCCCTTCAAGATTGCCTGCAACGAGCCAATGAATGGATCGAGGCAGAAAACCCGAACATCATCAATATCGAGACCGTCGTCCTGCCGAACCTTTGGAACAAAGGAGAAGAAGGAAGTGAAGACCCTTCACTGTTCTCCGGCGATTACAGCAGTTGGCATCAATTTATAAGGATTTGGTATAAGGCCTAATCCTATGATGCAGAATGGCAGCATCGTAGCGACCCATCTGCGGGATTGAGCCATGGAAGGATTGAACACTCATGAAAAATCACATCCGGATTTTTTCAATTCTCGCCATTTCACACTTCTTGATCGGCGCGGTTTGCGGCTGCTTCTTGTTTCTTAGCCAAGAGGGTTTCACCAAATCAGATGCAACCAGGATTTTTGAAACCATATGGGGTGCTGGCGTCGTGATTTTAGGACTACCGGATACTGTATTGGGTTGGCTGCTCAATTCATGCCTTTACGCATTTGCCTTATCGCTGCTTTTCCACATGTGGAATTTATATCTTAAGGCCATCCCGGATAAATCCTCCTGATCCTATCCTATGCGCGAGGCAATCGGTTCATCATGATATCAGTCGAACATTCGTCCTTTCTCTCCCATCTGTGTGATCCGTGTTCCATCCGTGGCTAAATACCATTCCCCTCCAAATGATCCATGAGCGCATGATACGCCTCATTGATCTGCTTCGCTTTCTCCTCCACTAACGCCCGCTTCGCCGGTTCCGCCGTCGCGTAGAGATCCGGATGATACTGCTTCATCATCTTCCGATACGCCCGCCGTAACATCTGCAGGTCCGCATTTCTGGGCAGTTCCAGCGTTTTATAATATCCCGCCAGATTGCCCGTCTCCTCCCGTTTCGGACGCTCACGTTTCCGCTCCGGTTCCGGCTCGATCCGCAACCGTCCTTGCAAATCCATCCGACCCCGATAACGCGCCTCGCATTTCGGACAACGTATCGTGTGATTCACCTGAAAGCGCCTCAACCGCAACTTCTGCCCACACCGCATGCAAACGAACTCGAAACGCTCTTCCCGCGGCGGCGGTCTCCAGTCACTTTCCCACCGTTGTTTCACAAACGTCTTTCGCAACTCCCCCGTTAGGCTCAAGCCCGCCGGTGCCGATGATAAAAACACCACTCCAGGGATAAGTTTCAGCTGCTTCAACGCATTCTCCCAATCCACCTCCGGCAACTCACGCTGTAACACCTCCAGCGCCACCCGATGCGGACTGCCCAGCAATTTCGCGATCACCGCGCTGCAATCCACCACATTCATCTTCACCCAAGTCGGGATATTTCCGTAGAAGGAAAATACCGCCATCACTACCGAAGGTGCCGCAAAAAGTATCTGCACGATCACCAGCGAGATATCCAGCGCCGTCGGATCCTCCTCCTTTTTACTGCTCCCCTTGCTCCTTTCCTCCCGCTTTCGGTCCCAGATGAGATACACCACAAACCAGATCACGAACAAGATCACCGCCACCGTCACTGAACTGTCCATCGCCAGCCGTCCGCGCCCAAAAACTTCCGATAACGGATTCCCACCTCTCAGCACCCTCACCACCATCCAAAGCAGAGCCGTATGCAGCAGCACCAATGGAATCGCCAACAGCATCAGCAAACTCCCCACCGTGAGATTCCCGAGTATCTCACCCGCCATCTGACGCCGCAGCCATTTCTCAACGACAGACTTCACAAATTCATCACTTCATCACCCCGCGAACAGGCCCTGTATCTCATCCCACGTCAGCGAATTGCTAAACGCCTCGCCATCATCCAACGTCGCCTCTGCTATCTCCCGTTTACGCTGTTGCAACGTCAGTATCTTCTCCTCCAACGTCCCGCGCGCGATGAGCTTATAACTCGTCACCACGCGATTCTGTCCGATACGATGCGCCCGCCCCGTCGCCTGATCTTCCACCGCCGGATTCCACCACGGATCGAAATGAATCACCGTATCCGCCGCCGTCAGGTTCAAGCCGGTGCCACCCGCCTTCAAGCTGATGAGGAACAGCGGAATATCACCCGACTTCTGGAACTGCTCCACCACCTCACCGCGATTCTTCGTGCTGCCATCCAGATAACAATACTTCACCCCATCCTTGTCCAACTTCTCACGCAATAAACCTAGCATCTCCACGAACTGGCTGAACACCAACGCGCGATGGCCGCCATCAATCACCTCTTCCAGCAACTCACCAAACAGCTCCAGCTTGCCGGAAGGCGCTTTCATCTCCACTTCAGACAGCTTCAAAAGCCGGACGTCACAGCAAATCTGTCGCAATCGCAGCAACGCACTGAAGATCACCAACCGGCTCTTCGCCAATCCCTGCGCGCCTACCGCATCCATCACTTCCTTGCGACTCGCTTCGAGTATCTGCGTGTAAGCCGCCTGCTGTTCCTCCGTCAGCTCGCAATAAGCCACCTGCTCCAGCTTCTCCGGCAACTCCTTCGCCACATCACGCTTCAGGCGGCGCAAGATGAACGGCTTCAACCGCCGCGTGAGCCGTGATTGCGCGTCCTTGTCCTTGTCACGCACGATCGGCAATTCATACCGCTCCCGAAAATCCTTCGCCGCCCCCAGATAACCCGGCATGAGAAAATCGAAGATAGACCACAGATCCAGCACCGAGTTCTCCATCGGCGTGCCCGTCAGCACCACGCGATGATCCGTGCGAATGGTCTTCACCGCCTGCGCATTCTGGCTCTCCCGATTCTTGATATGCTGCGCCTCATCCAAGATCACCGTATCGAACTCATGCTGCCGATACTGCTCCGCATCCCGCCGTATCAGCGCATAACTCGTCACGATCAAATCCGACTCCGCGATCAACGGAAACCTCACCTGCCGCTGCGGCCCATCCAGCGCGAGCACCTTTAACTGCGGCGCAAACTTCTTCGCCTCCTGCACCCAGTTGAAAACGAGACTCGTCGGGCACACGATCAACACAGGCTTCAACTTCGCTTCCTGCTTCGCCGCTATCAGCAACGCCAGCGTCTGCAACGTCTTACCCAAACCCATCTCATCCGCCAGCACGCCACCGAAATCGTTCTGTCGTAAAAACCACAACCACGCCACGCCCTGCTTCTGATATGGACGTAAAACTTTCTCCAGCTCGCCCACCGATGGCAGCGGCATCTCCGCCACCCCTTGCCGCGCAAACGCCTTCGCCTGCCACGTCGGTGGTGCCTGCACCTTCGTTAGCCCCGCCTCTTCCAGTGACGATTGCAAGAACCCCGCCTGCGCATTGCTGATGCGATATTTCCCGCCCTGTTGCTCTGGTGAAACATCCTGCAACACCTGCTGAAATTCTTGGATCGCCTCCGTATCGATCAGCGCGATCTTCCCATTCTTCAACCGCGTATGATTGCGCCCCGAGAGCAAGAGCCGCTGGATATCCATCGCCGAAAACCGCTCACTCTCTCCTGCAAAATTCACCTCCAGATCGAACCACCGCTCACCCGAATTCATCACGCGGAACTCCGGTTCGATGCGCTCCAGATTCTTCTCAGTGCTGCGCTGGAGCCGCTCCTCCAACGTCACCTTCCACTCCTTCTCGATACGCGGATACTCCCGCGCCATGAAGTTCAGCACGCGATCTTCCCCCACCAGATGACACATGCCCAACTCATCCGGACGACTGAATCCGTATTTCAACAATCGGTCCAGCGCCGCCTTCTCCGCCATCGTATCCCGCGTCACATAACGCGTTGGCGAATCCGGATCCGGCTGCCACAACCCATCATCCGACGCCGTCTTGCCCACCGTATGAATCCGCACGCCATACGCGCATTGCAACTGCGCGCGTAATTGCGCCAGCCCGCCTTGCATATGCAGCAAGAATTTCGGCGGTGCCGCTTCACAACTGAAATCCTCCAGCTTGAAGTTCGACTGCACCTCACACGCCGCCTGCAACTGAGGCCAATCCCGCGTGAGAAATATCGGCACCTCAGACCGCTTCAGCCTCACACTCCCCTGCGTCGCCGCGAGCAATGCTGGCGGCAACACCACCGGTTGAAAACGATTCTTCTGAAACACCCAGCTCTGCGTGCCACTGGATAGCAACGCCGCATCCGCCGGCATCGCCCCCGCACTCAGCACGATCTCGCCCTTCGGATCCAGCGTCGCCTTCACCGTCGCGCGCCACGTCTGCTTGGAAACTTCCACCGCCTGCTGTTTGCCCACGCTGATGCGCGGATGTCCCACCAGCTTCGGCAACAACCCCGCCACCTGCGCCGTCGTCAGCACCAGCATCGCGGGCACTTCGCCTTCGGCCAATGCCTCCGCCTCCAGATACAACGCCTTGTCCTGCGCATCGCAGCGATAGAGAATAATCTTCGGAAACGTGTTCAACGGCTGACGTCGCCCACCCGATTCGCCTTCCAAGAAAATCATCGCCTTCCCCTTCGCCGCCGCAGCAGCAAAGTTCGGTGGAATCACCACATGCAGTTTCAGTTCCTCACCCGGCTGTCCCTCAGCCGCAAACTTTAACCCATTGCTCGGCTTCTTCACCGGTGTCACTGGCACGATCGGCTTGCTCATCCCTCCAACAGAAGGCGGTTTCGTCGCCAAGCCATCATCCGGCTTCAATTCTCCCTTCGTGATCTGTTCCCGCCGCAGATGATGCAATCCCACTGACACTGAGTGCGCGCAAATCGTCCCCCATTCGCGCGAATCCTTGCACGTGCAGAGATTCTCCACATCCGTCGCCCCTTTGATGACCAACCCCGCGCGATAGCTCGTCCCGCCCGCATTCACTACGCCTTTGAGCACGGGTGGCGACCAGTTGGATGACAGCACCTGCGCCGCTTCGAGATACGAGCGGGCGCGCTTCATCACTTCCCAGCCCGCCATGTCGGCGAACAGCTTTTCCGTTAACAACACATGTGACATGCTCGAGCTTCAGTTTGCCGCGCCTGAACTTACCACCAAAGCAAATTCCTGCTGCGAAAAAGAAAGCGGCACCCCTTGGGGTGCCGCCTCTGAAATCAGCTGATCGCCAAAGAATTTAATACTCGCGATCGCGTTTGATGCCCGGCTCGGGGATCGGATACTTGCCGTTCGCATCCGCCAACAGCGGTGCTGGACCATCAAGCGTGAGCTTGTCCACGTTCGGGGCGAACTCATGTTTGTTCTCCTTGAAGTCCTCCCACGTCACTTCCTGGCCCGTATGCGCTGCGAAACGGCCCATCGCCGTGATCATGCTCGCCTCGGCACTGCGCACCACTTCGTTGTATGGCTCATCGTGACGGATGGCCGCCATGAAATCATCCCACTCCTGCTGGTATGGATTCGGAGCCTCACCATAGGACCACACTTGAGATTCACTGCTCATGATATGGTTCTTGAAGATGCGTCCCGCACGGCCCAATGAATGACCACCCAGCGAGACCGTTGCCATACCCTTCGCACCATGGACGATGCTCGAGAACTCATCTTTCACACCCATCATCGTGCGACCGTAGAAGAAGAACTTCGTGCCATCGTTGAATGTGTATTCCACCTGATAGGAATCGAAATTCTGGTCGATGTTATCACCGCGATAGTGACGTCCGCCGATGGCGTGGCACTTCACTGGCCAGGAGTTCTTCATCCAGCAGCATTCGTCGATCTGGTGGATGTAGAAGTCACTGAACAGACCACCGCTCGCCCACAGGAAGCTGTGGAAGCGTGAGATCTGGAACATCAATTCGCTCTGGCCTTCCTTGCGCATGGAGGGATCCGTGAAGGCGGAACCGACCGGCGGATGCATGCGATACGCGCGCATGGCGATGACATCACCGATGGCGTTCTCCTTGTTGATCTTGTCGAACAACGCCTGACGGCCTTTGCAATGCCGCACCATCAGACCTACTGCCACCTTGAGATTCTTCTTCTTGGCTTCTTCAGCCAGGGCGATCATTCGACGACCCGTCGGCGCATCCACGCAGATGGGTTTCTCCATGAATACATTCAGGCCCTTCTCGATGGCATACTTGAAATGCACCCAACGGAAGGCGGGCGGCGTCGCGAGGATGACCACATCACCCTTCTTCAACTGATCCATCGCCTGCTTATAACCGTCAAAACCGATATACTTGCGCTCCGGCGGAACTTCGAGCTGATCCTTATACTTCTTCTGAAGCTGCGTGTAGCTGTTGCTCAGCTTGCTCTCGAAGACGTCGGCCATGGCCACCAGCTTCGGTGGTCCGCTGGTCTCCAAGGCATTGGCGGCGGCACCCGTGCCACGGCCACCGCAACCGACCAGCGCGATACGCACCTGATCGCTGCCTTGGGCAAAAACATGAGGAAGGGTGACTCCCGAAAGCGCCGATGCACCGATCACGGTACCGGTGGTCTGCAAGAACTTGCGACGGGACGAAAATAGCGGTGAATTGTCTGGTGACTGGGTCATGCCCACATCGTTCTTTTTCAGACGCTTTCTGTCAATCTTCCAGCGTCACGAACCGGCAACAAACTGTCCTTCCGCTTCGTTTTGAACATCGATTCCTCCCATCATGTCCTATTTCTTCCGCATTCCTCCTTGAATTTCACCCGGCACCTTTCCAGAGTGTCGCCCATGAAGTCCCATGAACTGCTGCGCGAGGTATTTCACCAGGGCAATCCCAAGAAGATCGCCGATGACATGGGCTTGTCCTTGTCCATGATCTACAAGTGGGCGGAAGCACCCACTGAAGGCGGCAGCGGCGCCACCAATCCCCTCGACCGTATCGAGGCGCTTATCAAGTCCACCGATGATCCCCGCTTGGTACAATGGGTCTGCGAACGCTCCGGCGGCTTTTTCATCCGCAATCCCAAGGAACATTGGGCTCACCCCTACTACCTCATCCCCGCCACGAATCAGGTAGTGCAAGAATTTGCCGATCTGCTTTCAGTGGTTGCTACTGCGGCCGGTGACCATCATATCACCAAAGACGAAGCCAAACGCATCCGCAAACGCTGGGAACAGCTCAAGTCTGTGACCGAAGGCTTCGTCCACTGCTGCGAAGAAGGCAATTTCGGTCCCTTGGAAAAAGAACTGGGTGAGAAACCCAAGGAATAGCAGGCGCAAGCCACGGAAGCCGTTGTTGTGGCCAAATCCACCTGGAAAGATTTTCGTTCCGCCTTCCAGTTCAGCATTTTCTTTGTTGCCGTACTTTTCGTCACGTTCGGGATAGATATTCTTCTTCGGGTCAAGGGTTCGGGATTAGCCGGTTTCGGCATCATTCCGCGCACTACATGGGGTTTGATCGGCATTCCCTTCAGCCCCCTGCTCCATGCGAATCTCGCCCATCTGTTGGCAAACTCAGTCCCTCTCCTAGTCCTGCTCACCCTGCTCTTCTGGGATCGGAAATATCATCCCGGCACCACCCTTACCATCATCTGGCTCGTGAGCGGCGTGGGCACTTGGCTGATCGGACGCAATGAATCGGGCGGGCAGCCGATCGTGCATATCGGAGCCAGTTCGGTCATCTACGGCATCTTCGCCTATTTGATCGCTTCCGCCTTTTGGATGCGGCGTTGGCGTTCCGCTTTCATCGCTGTGCTTGTTCTGTTCCTCTATGGCGGCATCGTCTTGGGCGCCATGCCCCAAGCTGGCCCGATCAGTTGGGAAGGACACTTGGCCGGCATGATTGCCGGTATCTGGTGCGCCCTAAGGCTGCATAGCTGAAAGTCACCTGCAATCAACGTAGGTTGGCGTCACAAATAGCGGTAGGGTTAGCGTGTTAAAACCCATGTGTCCTGTATGGACACCAGACCTCTGGCGACCTTTCAGGCCGCTTTCCTCTGCGCAACCCAAACCCAAGGCAGACCACAGATGGTCTGCCTTGGGCTCGAGTCTTTTGGCCCTTTGAGCCAACTCCATACCTCTTTCACTGGGTTACGTTCAAGCCGGTCAAAGCTCATCAAAGGCTCTAGAGGCAGTCCCAAAACTCTTACAACTTTTTTACAATTATCTTGCTCCGCTCTGACAACTTGATGGCCATCCCGCACTACCTTGGTTGTCATGAAAACTCTTCTGCTCTCACTTGCGCTGGCGACCAGTAGCGTTGCCGCCTATGCGTGCGGCGGTTACGGGGACTTCGATCATTACACCGCGCACGAATGGGGCACCTTCACCTCCATCCAAGGCACCGATGGCGTCCCCATCGCGTGGCAATCATTGGTAGTCGGTGACCTTCCTCGTTTCGTCTATAACCGCACCCGTGCTGAAGATGCCAAGCTGCTCGGGAACACCGCTGAGTTCTTCGGCAAAGGTTCCATGGCTGCGCGACAGCGCATCGAAACTCCAGTCATCTATTTCTACTCCCTGAAACCCCAGACCATCGATGTGCGCGTGGACCTGCCCCAAGGCAAGATTACCGAGTGGTATCCGCAGATCAGCAAGTTCGGCCCGGTTCCCGGAGAAGCAGTCACGCCCTTCATCGATCCCGGGCAGAGGGATAAAAGTTTCATCCAATGGTCCAAGGTGCAGGTCATTCCACGTGGTAATGAGACTTTTCCCAGCGAGAAAGGCGGCAGCCATTACTACGCCGCCCGGGAAACGGATGCCTCTCCAGTGCAAGTGACCCCTCCCACCGTCAAGGAAGGAAAACCCACGGTGCAGAATGAAAAGTTTCTCTTCTATCGCGGTGTCGCTGGTTTTCCTTCGCCGCTTATGGCCAAGACCGTCAGTGACAACAGCGTGACCATGCAGAACCAGTTGAACGAACCGCTTAAGCACCTCTTCGTGATCGATCAACGGGCGAATGAATACGCCTTCAGTTACCACGCAGAATTGCCAGCCAAGCAGGAACTGACTGCGGACATCAGCATCGTTTCTTCCCGCACTCAAACCTTCAGAAGCCGCGACCAGCTCATCCAGGCGATGAAAGATTCCCTCACCAAATCCGGCCTGTTCGAGAAAGAATCCGCCGCCATGGTGAAGACGTGGGAAGATTCATGGTTCGATGAATCCGGCGTCCGCATCCTCTACGTGCTGCCGGAGAAATGGGTGGATGCTACCATGCCGCTGAAGTTCACTCCGGAACCCGCCAAGATAGCCCGCGTCTTCGTGGGGCGCGCTGAATTATTCACACCCAGTCTGGAACATAAACTGACTCAACTCGTGAAAAACTATGGAGCTGCCGAATTTGATCAGAAAAAAGTGCTGATCCAATCGGTCAAAGACCTTCGCCTTGGCCGCTTCACCCAAGCTGCTTTCGATCGTGTAATCCGCTTGCAGAATGACAAAGCCTTCACCACGGCAGCCTATGAGCTGCAAGGAAATGCTTTGATGCCAGCGCCGGCCCACCCGCCCTCTGAACATACTGCACACACTAAAGTGCTGACCGCCGTCTCAACTTCGCTGATACGCTCAAACTTTTCGCCCGATCTCGAGCTTCTCGACCTTGTCTTGGATTGTGGAGCGCTAGTGCCACGCTGAGAGCCTGTAGGAAACGCTTTTGTGGGGAGTTATGCGTCCGCCCCGTCCGTCCAATCATCGCTGGACGGAACGGGGCGGAACGCCGATGATACCTAAAGTCCCATGCGCAAGGTCGCCATAGTCTTCATCCTCACAGTGCTCATCCCGAGCCTGGGTCTCGCGTGGCTCGCGATCCGCTCCCTGCGCGACCAGCAATACAGCCTCGAGCGTCAGGAATTCCTGCTTTACCAAAGTGCGGTGGACAAGCTCGCGCAGGAAGCGGAGGGCTATCTTGATCAGCAGCAGCAGCAATTCGCCACCCAAGTAGAAGTGATGTTGCAAGAAAGCCGGCCGGAAATCCTCGCTCTCTCTTTTGATGAGACCATCCGCAAAGCCTGGCCAATGGCCGAGATCGGTTTCGCCGTTTCGCTCAAGGGTAAAGTGATCAACCCGTTGCTGACCGGCCGCCCGGAGGCGCGCCAGTTCCGGCTGGAGAACGACCGTTTCCTTTGTAACGCCGAATCCGTGGAAGTTTATTGGAACACAGGCAGAGGTTCCGTGAATCTCAGCGCTTTGGATCAGAAAAACAGTCTCGGCGGCCAAAATTCACCTCAATTTTTTCAGGCCCAGTCGCAGACCATCGTGCCGATCGTCCAATCCGGCGGGCAAAGCCAGAGCCAGGGCGGACAAGGTGGATATTACGGGACGGACCAAGTGCAGAGCGGTAAAATTCCGACAGCCAAACGCGTGGTGATACCCCAAAGCCAAACCGATCCCTCTCAGCAAGCGATCCCCATGCCCCCACTGCCGACGGATAACACCTACTCACGCGTGCAGGCGTCGGAAGCAGAGTTCCATCAACTGATCGGCGAGGCCAGTGAAGGGATGATGGCGCGCTTCCTCCAAAACCGCCTGAATGTGATGACTTGGTACCGCTCCCCTCGTAATTCCAATCTCGTCTATGGCGCCAAGCTGGACCTGAGCAAACTGACCGATGGCTTGAAATCAGTCGTCCACACATTGAACCCCGAACTGGGCGGCAACGTCTGCGTGGCATTATTGGATGATTCAGCGCGCCCCGTCAGCCGTTCCCATCCTGATTTCACCGCATCATGGAAGCGTCCTTTCGTGGCCGCAGAGATCGGCGAGGCCCTGCCCCACTGGGAGATCGCCTTCTATCAATTAAACCCCGGCAAACTCAACTCTGCCGCCGTGACGCTCAAATTCACCCTTGCCCTGCTGGTCTCGTTGCTGCTCATGGCCATCATCATCGGTGGCTGGCTCATCGGGCGCGATCTTCACCGTGAACTTAGGCTGGCACGGCAGAAAACCGATTTCGTCAGTAATGTCTCACATGAATTGAAGACGCCACTGACCTCAATCCGCATGTTCGCAGAATTGCTGGCAGATGGCCGGGTGACCGATCCCGATAAACAGCGTGGCTACCTGCACATCATCACCGCCGAATCCGCCCGCCTCACGCGGCTCATCAATAACGTGCTCGATTTCGCCCGCTTGGAACGTGGCGAAAAAAAGTATCAGATGCATCAGCTCGATGTGGCCACTGTCACGCGTGATTCAGCCGAGGCATTGCGCGCGCATCTGGAATCCCATGGTTTCAAACTGGAGCTGTCCCTGCCAGAAACGCCGGTGTACGTCATCGGCGATGCTGATGCTCTCGCCCAAATAGTGGTGAATCTGCTCTCGAATGCGGAAAAATATTCCGGTGAGTCCCATGACATCCGGTTGCACCTCTTTGTGGCGGCGTACCCTTTCCCGCACGCTGAACTGCAAGTGCTGGATCGCGGTCGCGGTGTGCCGAAAGGGTGTGAAGAGAAAATCTTTGAACAGTTCTACCGTGCCCATGATTCTCTGAGCAGCGGCATCCAGGGCTCGGGCCTGGGTCTCACTTTAGCGCGACAGATCGCGCGTGCTCATGGCGGTGAATTAAAATACATAGCCCGTGAAGGGGGAGGAAGCTGCTTCACCCTGCACCTTCCGCTTGCAACTCCCTCGTCCTATCAAACATGAAAACACGCATTCTGGTGATAGAAGATGATGCCCATATCCGATTAGGACTTGAGGAAGTATTGCGTGGTGAGGGTTTCGATGTGGCCAGTTGCGGACGCGGCGATGAAGCATTGAACTCTATCGAAAAAGAGAAACCGCATCTCATCGTGCTGGATGTCATGCTGCCCGGAGCCAGCGGCTACGACATCTGCAAACAGCTTCGCGCGCGCAAGAGCACCACCCCAGTACTCATGCTCACGGCGAAAGGACAGGAGATCGATAAGGTCATCGGCCTGGATCTCGGTGCAGATGATTACGTCACCAAACCTTTTGGCGTGCGCGAACTGCTCGCCCGCATTCACGCCCTGCTCCGGCGCATGAACGGAAGCAATGGTGGCAATGGAGAAACGACCGGATGCGGGCCGTTCAAGATCGGCACTGCCACCATCAACCCCACCACGTTTCAAGTGACTCGCGGGAAACAATCCGAAGACCTCACAGCAAAAGAACTGAAACTCCTCCAGCTTTTCTTCACCCATCCCGGCGAAGTATTCTCCCGCGACAAACTGCTCAACGAAGTTTGGGGCTACAACTACTACGGCACCACCCGCACCCTCGATCAGGTCATCGTGCAATTACGCAAGAAACTCGGTGATAACGCTGGAGAGCCGAAGCATTTGCTCACGGTGCATGGAGTGGGATACAAGCTGGTGATGTAGATCACAAAACAAGAAAACCCGGATGGCTTTCGCCATCCGGGTTTTTGGAATTCTTCTAAAGTATCTTACTTCTTCTTTTTCTTCGCGCCGTGGACTTTTGCGGCCACCTTCAGGCGCAAGCCATTCAAGCGGATGAAGCCCGTGGCGTCGTTCTGGTTGTAGGCCTTCGTCGGGTCCGCTTCCATCGTGGCGATGTGCGGGTTGTAGAGGCTCACCGGGGACTTGCGGCCCGCTGCGTAGATGCCGCCCTTGTAGAGCTTCACGCGCACCGTGCCCGTCACGTTCTTCTGGCTCTCTTCCACATACGCCTGCAACGCCAACCGCTCCGGTGCATACCAGAAACCGTTGTAAACGAGTGAGGCATACTTCGGGATGAACGAGTCGCGCTGATGCATGACTTCACGATCCATCGTGAGGCTCTCCATTTGGCGATGTGCGAAGATGAGGATGGCACCACCCGGCGTTTCATAGACACCACGGCTCTTCATACCCACGAAGCGGTTCTCCACCATGTCCACGCGACCGACGCCATGCTTGCCGCCGATCTTGTTCAGCGCGCGCATGACTTCGAGCGGCGACATCTTCTTGCCGTTCACTGCCACGCAATCACCCTTCACGAAATCCAGCTCCACATACTCCGCCTTGTCTGGTGCGTCTTCTGGCAACACGGACAGCGTGGTGAAATATTCGCGATTCTTCAGGTCGAAGGAATCGTACCAAGGATCTTCCAAGATGCCCGCCTCATACGAGATGTGCAGGAGGTTGCGGTCCATGGAGTAAGGCTTCTTCGCGGAAGCCTGCACGGGAATACCCTTTTTCTCGCAGTAAGCGATCATCTCGGCACGGCCCGGGAATTCCTTGCGGAACCGTTCATCACGCCATGGCGCGATGACTTCCAGATCAGGAGCCAAAGCGGCAGCGGTCAGCTCAAAACGCACCTGATCATTGCCCTTGCCCGTGGCACCATGACCCACGGCCGTAGCGCCCTCTGCCTTGGCGATCTCCACCATGCGCTTGGCGATCAACGGACGCGCGATGGAGGTGCCGAGGAAATACTGCCCCTCATAGATGGCACCCGCACGGATGATCGGGTAAATGAAATCGCTGGCGAATTCTTCCTGCAGGTCATCGATATAGATCTTCGATGCGCCCGTCTTCTTCGCCTTCTTTTCGAGGCCCTTGAGCTCGTCGTCCTGGCCCACATTGGCGCAGAACGCGATCATCTCGGCGTTATAGGTATCTTTGATCCACGAGAGCAGCACCGAGGTATCGAGGCCGCCCGAGTATGCCAGCACAATTTTCATAGTCACAAAATTCCAACCAAACCAGAGACGCGACTAAACGACAACCGGACTAAACAGGAAAGAACAAATTTCAAGAGCAATGACCAATGACGAAGCACGAATGACCAAGGAATGAAACAATGCCCAATGAACAAATGTCATTGGGGCTTGGTCATTTGTCATTCCTTCGTCATTCGGATTTGGACATTGGTCATTTAACTCCTAGAAGTCGCTCAATCTCGTCGTAGTTTTTGACGATATGATCTGCCCGGCCCAGCTTGTCTGCCGCAAAGGAATTGGTGATGGCGATCACTTGCATGCCCGCCGCTCTGCCCGCTTCCACACCGGCGACAGAGTCCTCGATCACCACACAGTCTGCCGGTTTCTTTTTGATGAGATCGGCGGCGCGCAGGAAGATGTCCGGTGCGGGTTTCCCCTTCGCCACATCCTGGCTGCTAACCACGGCGGAGAAGAAGGAACGCAGATTTTTGATGACGAGCACTTCATCAATGACCGGGTGCAACGAACCCGAAGCAACGGCGAGCGGATACTTCGCATTCAGCTTGGCGACCAACTCCGGCAAGCCATCGAAGATCGGCTGCTCTGCGCGTAGGATTTCCAGAAAGCGATTCTGCTTCATCGCCGTCAGGTCTTCGTAACTGTAGGTGGGTTTGTGATTCGCGATGAAGTCGAGCCACACCGCTTTATCCGAGCGCCCAATGTAATCGGGGAAATGGATACCGTGCGTCTGGCCGTAACCGAGCCGGTCAAAGATCTCCAAAAACGCTTTCTCGTGACGTGGTTCACTGTCCACGATCACGCCATCCATATCAAAAATCACCGCCGAAAAAGGCTTTAGCATACGACAAATTTTATCTTAGCCACAGATGGACACAGATTAACACAGATAAGGTAAATGACCTTTAAATCTGGTTACATCTCTATCATCAATCTGTGTGTATCTGTGTTAATCTGTGGTTACTTTTTATTAAAAACAGAACTGGAGGGGCGTTCGACGAAGTGCAACAGATTGCCTTCGGCGTCTTTGAAGAAGAGGACGCTGCCGCCACCGCCAGCGGGCTTAACCGGTTCCGTGAACACCACCCCACGCGCTTCGAGTTCTTTCTTCGCCACCTCAATAGATTCCACTTGGAGTGCGAAATGGCGGATGCCCGCCACGGAGTTATCGCCCACATCGGCGACGACACGTTTGCAGGGGCCAATCTCCAAGACCAGGCCGCCGGAGAGCTTCACGAAGTAAAGCGGGACTGCTGCATCCTGCCAGACGATCTCCGCGCCGAGCACGCGCCCATACCACTCCTGCAAGACCGTCGGCGACTGGGACGGCACACCGATATGTTCCACCACAAATTTCATGCGCCGCATTGGTAACGCGCCGGGAGAGGAAAGCAATGGGAAACGCAACACAGGCATTATCACCCCTCGAGTTTACTTGCCCGCTTAGCTTCAACCGCATAAATAAAAACCAAGGATTCATCATGCAAAGACTCACGAACGAAACCATCACAGAAATTGAGCACACGATTGGAGTATCTCTTCCTGGTCTATACCGAAAACTGTTAATCGAAATCGGCCATGGCAAGTTTGACCAGAAACCGGAATGCAGATGGAACACCGCCAAGGAAATTTACCACCCCACCGCTATCCGCGAGCTATATTCTTCATTCTTTGATAATCCCTCTGTCCTGTTTTCACCATACTTTCCCTTTGGCTGCGACAATCAAAGACAGGATCTATGGATCATCGACTCAAGCCGTGAGCTAGCAGCGTGCATTGCTCACTCAACCCACCCAGACGATTGGCCAGAGGAAGAATGGTTAGCCTTCGAAGATTGGATCAAAAAGCATCTCAAAGCGTAAGTCCCCCTCATTGCCAGCTTATGAATTCACCGGCTCACAAGCACATAATTTTCCTGACTCAGCTAAACAGCAAAATCATAGCTCATTATATTGAGCTAGGTGAGCCCATAGGCGAATTCCATCAAACTGATACCGGAGAAATATTTTTCAATTATCATCAAGCGACCGATCGCTCATGGTATGTGAACAAAACGCTCGCCGCCTTTCGTCAATCAGCGGAAATCTTCAATCGTTTCTGCCTCCAACATGCCAACGATGAAAACACCGATGACGAATCAATCTGGTCTTTGGCAGCAGCACAACTGCAACACGATCTCGAACAAATCGAACCATTAGGCGATCCAGCAACCTCTCTATGGAGCACCACTATTTACGACACTGAATGGGGTTTGCTGAATTTGCACTGATCAAGTCGTGAGACCAGAAACGAATCCCCGAGCTCAACCAATCTCACCACTAGCTACGCCTAGAATAATTCCCCCGAACCAAACTCATACACTGTTCGTAACACTTCCATGACCGTCACCAGCATACGTCCCCTATTATCCCTGACTGTCTTACTGGTCTTCATGCAAGGAGCTTTGGGTGCTGATGGCTCGAATCAAGGTCCCGGTCCCGGCAGGGCTCCTGCCGGGACACCGGGACCGTGGGATGCGGATGTGGTGGTGTATCGCGCAGGGACGGATGGGAAAGCAGAGAAGATGGCGACATTTGAGCGGGCCGGTGTGCCAACTGTAGCCCGCATGAAGGATGGGCGGCTTATCGCAGCGCATCAGTATTTTCCAGAGAATGATCGGGAGAACTTTGACAAGGTCGCCATCCATTTCTCTGCTGATGAAGGCAAGACTTGGACCGCGCCTGAGGTCTTGCGTTTGAAAAGTTTGCCGGGAGAGATGCGCTATCCGTTTGATCCTACGTTAGTGGCTTTGCCGGATGGGCGCATCCGGGTTTATTTTACTTCCCTCATCGGACGGCGTTTTGAGGAACATGTCCCGGCGATCTATTCGGCCATCTCAACCAATGGTGTTGATTACACTTTTGAACCGGGCATGCGCTTCGGCGTCAATGGGCGCTTTGTGATCGATTGTGCGGTGGCGTTGCACAACGGTGTGTTTCATCTCTACTCACCGGACAATGGCGCGCAGGAGCAAGGCGGCAATCGCAACGGTCCGCCCAAGATGGAGGGACAAGAAGGCGTGGGCTATCATGCGACGAGCACGGATGGATTGAACTTCACGCGGCAGCCGGACGTGAAGCTGGATGGACGGCGTCGCTGGCTGGGAAATGCGCAATCCGATGGGAAGGTGATCGCGTTTTACGGCACAGGTCATCCGCTGGACTTCGTGCCTACGCCTGGTCAACGCGGTGGTAATCTATGGATGGCGACGAGCAGTGATGGGCAGGCGTGGCAGTTGATCAAAAGCCCTTTGGTAATGGGGGCTGATCCGGGCGCGGTGACTTTGAAGGATGGGAGCTTGCTGGTCGTGACGACGGGAGAGCCGCGACCGGGAACGGCGAGTGCGAATCGGATGCGTGGTAATAATAACAATGGCGGAGAGAATTTTCGGCCGGTTGTTATCACGCCAGTCATGAAGGCGTTGGATGTGAACAATGACGGGATGTTGGATGCGGAGGAACTGGCGAATGCGACGGCGGCATTGAAGACATTGGATCGGGATGGGAATGGGAGATTGAGCGGGGATGAGTTTCGGGCGGTGAATCAGGGAGAGCGGAGGTAGAAGGGTTAGATAAAGAAATCGAGGACGACGACGAGAACGAGGACGATTACGAATAGGCAGCTGACTATTGCGCGAGTCCCTATACTCCCCTAGCCTGCTGCGCATGCGTTATCTCCTTTGTCTGTTGCTGCTTTGTGCCACATCGGCGTTTGCGGATCTCAAAACGGATATAGAGTTTGCGAAGGCCGGTGATGTGAGCCTGACGTTGGATGCTTTCACGCCGGAGGGGGATGGTCCATTCCCTACCTGCATTCTCGTGCACGGTGGCGGGTGGATGCGCGGGGACAAGACGACGTATATCAAGCCGTTGTTCGAGCCGTTGAGCAAAGCGGGCTTCACGTGGTTCACGATCAATTATCGTCTCGCGCCGACGAACAAGTTTCCCGCGTGTATTGAGGATACGGAAGCGGCGATACGCTGGGTGAAGGCGCATGCGAAGGAATATAAGGTGGATACGAAGCGCATCGCGATTATCGGTGAATCTGCAGGCGGACACATAGTATCGTATGTGGGCGCGAGGGCGAAGGGTGATACGGCGGTGGCGGCAGTGGTGCCTTATTATGCGCCGCATGACCTTGTCTTGCATGCGGACACACGCAAGGCGCTGGGGCCTTCTCTTGAAGCGTTGTTCGGATTGAAGGAGTTGAATGATGAATCGCGCAAGGTGTTGAAGAATGCTTCGGCCACGACGTATCTGCAGAAGGGTATGCCGCCGTATCTGCTCATCCACGGCACGAAGGATGAGCAGGTGCCGTATGAGCAATCCGTGAAGTTTCAGGAACAAATGAAGGCGCTCGGGAACACGTGCGATTTCATCACGATCGAGAACGGCATCCACGGCATGGGTGGATGGCAGAAGCTGGGGTCGAATTACCAGCAGGAGATGATCGATTGGTTGAAGAAGACGTTGAAGTGAGGGTACGGTTATCTGTCTTTTCGATTGTCTCAAACAAAGCTGATAGCGGTTGGTTGATTCAAGTTACATTTCCCCTCACCCCGGCCCTCTCCCTTGGGGCTGAGCATTACCCACAAGTCTATAAAGCGTGAATGAACAAGACTGAGGACAGGGAGAGCTGCGTTTTTCGGAGGCCGGTTTCATTTGAGAGGTCGGCGGTGAAGGCCAAAGTCAGGGCAAAGCGGCAGCTCAGTAGTGTCCAGCTATAACTGTTTAATGAAAAAAAGGTTCTGTTCTGGGTGTTCTGAGCGAATATATCGATGGTGGGAGTTTGCATCGAAGATGCTGGCACTGCAGATCTCAGCGTTTCGTTCAATGTTTTGTCAGTCTTGATCTGTTGTTTCAAGATGGCCACGTGCAGATAAGTACAGATGACAAACCCTACTTGGCAACGGACGTTTTCTGAGCGGCCTTAGAGGCTGCGCAGTCGCAATGCTGTTTGAACATCCAAGTCGGTAACACGCCGACTGTGGAAAAACACCTGTAAACATAGGCGTTTTATTTGCTCACACAAAAGATAGCTGGACACCACTGAGCGGCAGCTTTGCCCCACCTTAATAAGGGAGTTCCCGCTGGCTGGACGCTGGTGACCACTTATGGGTAATGCTCAGCCCTTGGGGAGAGGGTGGTAACATTTTCAACTGCGGAGTCTGTTTGAGCGCTGGCTCTTTTACTTCTCGCAATCACTCTCGCGACCTTTCAGGCCGCTGACTGCATCCCGTTTGACAACCCAAGGCAGACGAGCTGCCTTGGGCTATGCTCTTTTGGCCCTTTGGGCCAAAAATTAGCTCACCGAAAGGATGCGGTAATCACTCTTCGTTCCGGCGATCTCCATTTTGATGCGGTCGCCTTGTTTTTTGCCGATGAGTTGCTGGCCGAGCGGTGATTGCGGGGTGATGACGAGGATGTCGCGTTTTCCCACGATGACTTCGAGGCCACCGGAGCGGGAGGCGATGAAATAGAGCATCTTCTCACCTTTGGCATCGAGCTCCACCAAGGCGCCGAGATTGATCGGTTCCTCAGGTGTAAAGTCTTTCACGATCAGCTTCTGGAATTCTTCGATGGCGGCTTCCGTCTCGGCGGCCTGACGGGATTGGCCGCGTGCGAGATAGGAGGCTTCGAGGCCGCGCGTATCGTATTTATTTTCCGCTTTGCTTTGCGGGTCAGTGGCTTCGGCACGGGCTGACAACGCCGCTTTGTAATAGAGTTTCAAATCCGCAGTGAGTTGCGCGATGATCTTTTTGATGAGGGCCTGTTTCTTCACGTCGTAAATATAAAATGAGAAGGCCAGCCGTTTGAGCGGCTGGCCAGATTGTTCAGTGCCAGCTTACTTCTTGCGATAGACCAGACTCACAGGGAACGGCACTTCCGTGGTGTTCCCTGTTTCGCTCAGTTTGCCGGTTTTTTGGTCGATCTTGAAGACGACCAAGTTAGCAGAATCCTGATTCGCGGCGATGAGCCAGCGGCCATCGGGGCTGATGGAGAAAGCGCGCGGGTTCTTGCCGCCAGAGCTGATGTGCTGAGCGAGCGTGAGCTGGCCAGACTTCGGATCGATGGTGTAGACCACGATGGTATTATGTCCGCGATTGGAGCCGTAGAGGAACTTGCCGCTCGGATGCGCTTCCAGTTCAGCGGTGCTGAAGCCGCGCTCCACTTTCGTGCCTTCGGGCAAGGTGGAGATAGTTTGTATCTCGGTGAGGCCGCCGCCTTTGCTATCGCGTGTGTAAGCGGTGACGTTGCAGGTCATCTCGGTGATGACGTAGGCGAAGTCCGACTTCGGATGCATCACGAAGTGGCGAGGGCCAGCTCCCGGTGCGGTGCTACCGAAAGCGGGATCGCTGGGCGTCAGCTTGCCATTGCTGGCGTTGAGCTTGTAGATCATCACCTTGTCGAGGCCGAGATCCGGTACGTAAACGAAGCGGTTGGCTTCATCCACGTAGATGCCGTGGGCGTGCGGGCCTTTCTGGCGACCGGCATCGGGGCCGGAGCCGGAGTGTTGCACGAAGTCGCTCGCTTCTTTCAAGCGACCATCGGAGAGCACGGGGAAGACGGCGATGCTGCCGCCGCCGTAATTAGCGGCGAGGACGTGGCGACCGGTTTTATCCACCGTGAGGTGACAGGTGCCGTCGCCTTGCGCGCTGGCGTCATTCAGGAATGTCAGGGCGCCGGAATCTTCGCTGATACTGAAGGCGGAGACTTTGCCGGCGGGGCCGGTTTCATTCACGGAGTAGAGGTATTTGCCGCTGGGGTGCAGAGCTAGGAATGAGGGATTCGTCGTCGTGGCGGAGAGCGCTTTGGGAGACAACTTGCCGGTGGCGCCATCCAGTTTCACGCGGTAGATGCCACGGCTGTCGCCCTTGGTGTAGGTGCCGACATACACGTCATAGTCTGCCGCGAGCAAGGAACCGGTGGTAATCATCATCCCCAACAGTAAACTCAGTTTCATCATTTACCTCTAGATTTAGTGTTACGTCTTAAATCTGTTTTAAACTTCTGGTGCGCTCAGGGGAGCACCCCTCACCCCGGCCCTCTCCCCTCCGAGGGGCGAGGGAGATGGAGCGTTGCTCTGCTTTTCTCCATCACTGACATTTCGTGAGCCATGCCACGCTACGCACATCACTACGCTATATATTACTCCCCAGCAGAGGCGGGAGTGATCTTGTAAACTTTGCCGGTCTTGCCGGTGACGGCGTTGCGGCCGTTGATGAGCACGTAGAGTTCGCCATCGGCGTCTTCGCCGAAGGCGGTCACGTAGCCAGCGAGGCGACCGTTCGGGAGATTGCTCACGGGGAGGTTCTCCATGGTCCATTGGCCTTTGCCATCGGCAGGACGGGTGGCCACGAAGAGGATGCCATCGGGCACGCCCCAGTTGCGGGACCAGTCGGCGAAGATGTATTTGCCATCAAGCGCGGAGAGCGCTTTGCCACGGTAGACGTAGCCGCCGGTGACGCTGATGCCTTTTAAGTCCGTGCCACCAGGGTGACCTTTCAGGTTTTTGTAAGCGACGATCGGATCAATGAAGCTCGTGCCGTCTTCGGCTTTGGCAGCGGGAGTCTCCGGCGGTTTGATCGGATTATCGGGGTTGAAGCCGATCATGCCTTCGCGCAGGTTCCAGCCGTAGTTGCCGCCCTTCACGATGATGTTGATCTCCTCGAACATGCTCTGGCCGACGTCTGCGGCGAAGAGTTCTTTCTTGCCGCCGCGATCGAAGGAGATGCCCCAGGGATTGCGTATGCCGTAGGCGAAGACTTCCGCTTTGCCGCCGCCTTTGGCGAACGGGTTGTCTTGCGGGATGGCGTAAGGGGCTTTGCCATCCACATCGATACGCAGGATTTTACCGAGGATGTTGTTTTTGTCCTGACCGTTGCCTTTCGGGCCGTGGCCTTTGCCGCGATCATTGCCATCGCCGCCATCACCGACGCCGATGTAGAGGAAACCATCGGGACCGAAGGCGATGCGTCCGCCGTTGTGGTTGAAGGACGGTTTATCGATCTGCAAGACGATACGTTCGGAATTAGGATCGGCTTTCGTGGGGTTCTTGGCGTCCACGGTGAACTCAGCGATGTGCATGGTGTGATCCCAGTCTTCCGGGGCACCGGCACGGCGCGGGGCGCTGTAGGCCACGTAGAACTTGCGATTCGTCTTGAACTTGGGATGGAAGGCGAAATCCAAGAAGCCGCGCTCGTCGAAGCCATCGCGGAGCTTGGTCATCTTGGGGCGGAGATCAAGGAAGAGTTCTGCGGCGAGCTTGCCGTCTTTATCAAGGAGATGGGCGGTGCCGCTCTGGTCGGTGATAACGGTATTACCAGAACCATCCGGGATGGAGGCGAGCGCCATGGGGGACACAAGGCCGTCCGTGACCAGTTTCAGAGAAACAGGTGCCGCCGCTTGTGTCGTGAGGGTTGCGCCAAGAGAAAATACTGCCGCCAATTTCCAAATGGATTTCATGGCGCGCAATATGCATGGGCTCATTTCTAAAAGCGAGATGAGAAATTGATTCACCACGGAGGCACGGAGGGCGCGGAGAATGGCCACAAAGAGGCAAAGAAGGCACAAAAGGAGGACTGCATGAAACTAACACCCGTAATGATAAATCAAACGAGGTCGGCTCGATCAACCCTCACCCCTACCCTCTCCGCCGAAGCTCGGCCTGCCATTTAAGGGAGAGGGAGAACATTTAGTGCGTTGATAGAAAGGCAGGCGTGCTGGCTGTTGAATTGTTCAGATCAAGAGTTAGCGCGGACTAATGTCCGCGGCTACGAGGGAAGGGTTCGGAAAGAACATTTTAAAATTTCATGGATACGGCATTGCGTAGTGAAGGCGCATTTGGCACAACAGCGCCTCCGAATTTTCCTTGTCGTAATGCGTATGAAAAAAGAACCGAAGAAGAACGCTGAATTGCAATTGTTGAATCTCCTGAAACAGATCCTGCCGAAGGCCACGGATGATGCGAAGCTGGCGAGCAAGATCTACAGTGCGATCGAGAGCGAGTTGAAATCGAAGGCGCGCGTGAAGGCTTTTGATACTTTCTGTGAAAAGGTGGCGCTGCCTGATCTGGAGGCGCAGAGCATCGCGGAGGTGAAGGAGCAACTCGCGGCTTCGTTCGGTGACGGGGATGTGACGATCAAGCCGAACAAGAAGGAGCAGACGCTCACGGTGGAGGTCGCGATGCCGGATGGCACGCAGTTCACAAGCGAGATCAAGGTGAATCCAGACGCCAAGAACGAGAGCGATGAACAGGAAGTGAAACTGAAGTTCATCCCCTTCCCGGTCAGCCTGCCGGGTGACAAGGAGCTGGTGTGGATCATGGCGAAGCGTGAGAGCATGTCCAATGACGAGGCGGCGATCGCACTGACGAAGCTGGAGGAGGATTTCTGGGCGACAAAGGCGGGGCAGAAGCTGCAGAAAGATCGCGTGGAGAAATGCTTCCCGGAATTTATCGCGCGTGTGCCGGGCGGGATGCTCACAGAAGTGGGATTGAAGCGGCATTACAAAACGCCGGAGGTTTTGAAAGTGCTGCGGAGCGGTGGGCAGACGAAGTAAGGGACGAACCACAGACCACACAGAATACACAGAAAAAAATTTCCCAAGACGGCATAGCTGTCTTGGGTTTTTTCTTTTTGGGAAGTGACGAGGGTAGCGCCTGCTGGCTGCGAGCCTGCACTACAGGGGGGGTGTGATCAGGCTGGTTGGAGGGCTTTTCTGAGGCGTCGGTTTTCCAGCCACAGAGCGAGATTTGAACCGCTCAGCAAGATGGCAAATGTGTGCTTTCCGGCGAGGCGGAAGAAAACACAGCATAGAAGAAAGGCCACCAGACTGAACAGGATGAGATAGATTCTATCTTTGAACAAAGGATTCATGGTCGGCTGCGATTTCAGGTGGAGACTGATATGCACTTTAGCATTTGTGGTGGTTTTGCCAAGGGTAATGAGGATTTGAAAAGGTGAACCGAGGAATAAAAACACAACGCCCACGCTCCAGGGGCGATGCCTTTTGACTCTAGGATGGTGAGGTGTACACCCAGTTCTTTTGATGAGGTATGGGTGTACTGTTTAGAACGGTGAAAATGAAATGTCGGGTCGTAGATGAATATCATGCAACAGAACTTGGATACTGCGGATGATGAGAACAAAACTGCCACGGCTGAGGTGGAGGAGCATCATTCGAGTTATCTGGAGGACAAGGAGTTGCGGATCAAGAGTTACGTGCTGGTGGCGTTGGCGGGAGCGGGTTTGCTGTTCTGGTGCGGGCTGGTTTTCTGGGTGGTGACGGTGGTGATGAAGAAGTGGGGCACATGAGTTTCAAGTTTTCAGTGTTCAGTTTTCAGCGGGAGCAGCAAAGCCAACATGCGAAGGTTTTCAACCGAATGGGGTCAAGCGAATGAAAAGCTGGTTCACTTTTGTTTCTTCAAGATCATGTCGCTTGAGATGGCGAAGGTTATACGTTCTACGGTTGGTCCATCGGGGATTGGCCAGTAGGTGCGACCGCTGGTCTGCTCTGGCGCACTGAGAACTGTGTTGGATTGCGGGTCGTACATCACAGAAAAGTGTTCATTGGGCGTGAGATTGATCTCGGCAGATTTCTCAACGATCTTCCATTTGCCTGATTCGCCAACGATTTCCTTCCCAGCCACCCAACACGAGTGGGTATAGGTTCCATCACTTTTAAAGATCACGACTTCCCTGAGTTTTCCGTGTGTGGCTTCATATGTGCCGGGAAAGTTCGCGACCCAATTCGCCGGAAGGGTGCCCTTATCTGAGCAGGCGATCGCCATAAGGAGCGGCAGCAGGATGAGGTATTGGAAGGAAATGAGTTTCAAGTTTTCAGGCCGGTTGCGCCGGCGGGTCTATAAGTGCCAATGTGCAATAGCCGATAGCCAACGTTTTCAACCGAATGGGGTCAAGCGAATGGAGGGGAATGGGTCGGGATAGGACTCATGGGACGTATGGTGGGAGGTTTTGAAATATTTCATGTTTTTAAAAAGATTATTGGTTCTTCGCTGTTTTCAGTGGAATGGGGATTTGGTAGGAGGAGGAGATGACACCAGAGCGACTGTTTCATGAGTTATTGGGCTTGGGGATGAACTGGGAGGTGAAGGCGAGCCGGTTTGACCGGGACGACGGATTGGTC
>DASWYF010000032.1 GCA_036405135.1 Verrucomicrobiia bacterium
AACAAGCCTTGCGCAGTGCCGAAGCCAGAACTTGGGAGGCGCTCTTGGCGGCCATCGCCGCCGCCTTGGCCTCAGTCACCCCACAAGACGCCGCTTCCTGGTTCGCACATTGCGGCTACAACTTTATTTAAAACGCTCTAAGAATCTCATGTGCCTAGAGCACAGTAAGAACCCCAGTCCGACAGATATTCGTTCATCCGCGAAAACAAAAAAGCCCGCTCGTTAGAGCGGGCTTTTGAATTTCGTTTGGCTAGCGCTGATTAGGCGGCAGCTTCGGTCTTCTTCTTGGTGGCCTTCTTCTTCGGCTTGGCCTCAGCGGCAGGAGCCTCAGGCGTGGCCGGAGCGGCTTCTGTCTTGGCTTCAGTCGGAGCCGGAGCAGTGTTCACGCCCTCGACGAACTCGAGGATGACCATCTGCGTGGCGTCACCTTGGCGCTGCCCCATCTTGATGATGCGGGTGTAGCCGCCAGCGCGATCCTTCTGCGCCGGAGCGATCTCGGTGAAGAGAATCTTCACAGCGTCTTCCTGATGCAAACGGGAAGAGGCCAGACGGCGGGAGTGAAGGGTGCCCTTCTTGCCCAGCGTCACCATCTTCTCCGCCACAGACTTGGCGGCGCGGGCCTTGGCCAGCGTGGTGGTGATGCGTTTGTGGATGATCAGGCTGCAAACCATGTTTGTGAGCATCGCATTACGATGCTCGCCTGTGCGGCCCAACTTGGCCGTGCGTTTACGATGTCGCATACAGCAATTTTCTTTAAGCTAAAGTCTTGTCTTCCTTGGGCGCTTCCAGCAAGGACGCGTCCAGGTTCATTCCGAGCATGAGGCCGAGGGCCTGCAGCTTGTCCTTGATTTCGTTCAGGGACTTCTTGCCGAAGTTGCGGTACTTCAGCATCTCCGCCTCGGTCTTCATGGCCAACTGGCCGACCGTGGTGATATTCGCGTTGTTCAAGCAGTTCGCCGCACGGACGCTCAGCTCGATCTCGTTGACGCTCATGTTGAGAAGCTTGCGCATCTTAGTCTTCTCCTCGTCCTGCTTGTCCACCACTTCTTCGAATTCAACGGCATTCTTGTCGTAGCCGACGAACACGTCGAGGTGATGTTGCAAGATGGCGGAGGACTGCGTCAGCGCGTCATCCGGAGTCAAACGGCCGTCCGTGTTGATCTCAATGACCAAGCGGTCATAGTCCGTGCGCTGGCCGACACGGGCTGCTTCCACATTATAACGCACGCGCGTCACGGGGGAGAACAGCGAGTCGATCGCGATCACGCCAATGGCTTGATCAGGCTTCTTGTTCTCGTCACCAGGGCAGAAACCACGGCCCACTTTGACTTCGAACTCCATCGCGAACTTGCGCTTCTTGTCGAGCGTGCAGATGATCTGCTTCGGGTTCACCAGCTCAATGTTCTGGTTCAGCTCGATATCCTCAGCGAGAACGGCGCCTTCCTTGTTCACATTCAGGAGCAAGGTCTGCGGTTCGCGGCTGTGGGCCTTGAACAAAATCTTCTTCAGGTTCAGCACGATGTCAGTGACGTCTTCCATGACGCCTTCGACAGTGGTGAACTCATGCATCGCGCCGTCAATCTTGACAGACGTGATGGCCGCACCTTCCAGAGAGGAGAGCAACACGCGACGGAGCGAGTTGCCAATCGTGTGACCGAAACCGGTTTCAAACGGTTCCGCCACGAACTTGGCATAGGTGGGCGTCGAGGTTGACTCATCTTTGGTCAACCGCTTGGGCATTTCGAAACGGCCTAGACGTACTGGCATAGTATTATTGGGAGCAATTTTAATCTGGTCTCCGACAGTTTATTCCCGCACTGCCGGAGACCCGTATAATTGCTTTCAGGGTTGCGCCCCTTGCGGGGCATCAGGGATTAGCGGGAATAAAATTCGACGACGGCCTGTTCGTTGGCAATCGGCTGGATGTCATCCCGGCTCGGGATGCGCATGATCTTGCCTTGGAAGGCATCCTTGCTGAGCTGGAGCCAATCCGGCACCAAACGGCTCGTGGAGGATTCCAGACCACGGGTGGCGAGCTGGCGGGACACCGTGTTGTCCTTGATCTCGATCACGTCATTCACCTTTAGGGCGGCAGACGGAACCGTGAGCTTGCGACCGTTCACCTTCACGTGGCCATGGGCCACCATCTGGCGGGCAGCAGGACGGGTCGCGGCAAAACCAAGGCTGTAAATCACGCTGTCCAGACGTGTTTCGAGGATCTGGAGCATGGTCTCACCGGTCACACCACGACGGCTCAGCGCCTTCTCATACACACCGCGGAACTGGCGTTCCAGCAGGCCGTAGTAGTAACGCAGCTTTTGCTTCTCGATCAGGCCGAGGCCGTATTCGGTGAATTTCCGGCGGGCCTTCGGGCCGTGCATGCCGGGCGGAAAATTGCGGCGCTCCAAGTACTTCGACGGACCAAAGATGGGCGTCGCGAAGCGGCGGCTGATGCGGGTGCGGGGTCCAGTATAACGAGCCATATGCTAAATCTTTTCCTGAGTTTACACGCGGCGCTTCTTGCGCGGACGGCAGCCGTTGTGCGGCACCGGGGTCACATCCTTGATCGTGCTGATCTCCAATCCGATAGCCTGCAAGGCGCGGATGGCGGATTCACGACCGGAGCCAGGACCCTTGACCTTGATCTCCACTTCACGGAGACCATGGGCCATCGCCTGACGGGCGGCGTCCTGGGCGACCTGCTGGGCGGCGAACGCCGTGCTCTTGCGGGAGCCGCGAAAACCAACCTTGCCGGCGCTGGACCAGCCGATCACGTGACCTTGCATGTCCGTGATGCTGACGAGCGTGTTGTTGAAAGTGGCCAAAATATTGGCGACACCGACGGCGATATTCTTGGAGCCCTTCGCCTTGACGATCTTCTTGGCGTTGACATCTTCACCGAGCAATTCGGCGGCAGTCGGGGCGCTGACAGCAGCCTGGATGGCTGGCGCTTCACCTGCGGGCTTGGCAGCAGGAGCAGCAGCTTCGTCAGTCTTTTCAGTCTTCTTGGAAGCCTTCGCGGGCTTGGCTTCAGCAGCTGGAGCACCGGCCTGTTCGGCAGCGGGCTTCGCTTCCTTCTTGGAAGCCTTCGGAGTTTTCGTTTCTTCGGCCATACGGTTAAATCTTTATTGGTTACGCCTTGGCAGCCGCGGCACGCTGCACACCCACCGTGCGGCGCGGTCCCTTGCGGGTGCGGGAGTTCGTCTTCGTGCGCTGACCACGGACTGGGAGCCCGCGGATGTGGCGGATGCCACGGTAGCACTTGATGCCTTGCAGGCGCTTCAGGTTCATGCCCAATTCGCGGCGCAGGTCACCTTCGATGACATACTTGCCCTCCTGGATCGCGTGCACGATCTGGGACATCTGCTGCTCGTTCAAGTCTTTCGCGCGGATTGACGGATCAATGTTCGCTGCGGAAAGGACTTCTTTCGCGTTCACCGGACCGATGCCGTAGATGTAACGGAGCGCGATATCAATGCGCTTGTTGGCCGGAATATCAACACCAAGAATGCGTGGCATAAAGCTTAACCCTGTTTCTGTTTGTGGCGCGAGTTGGAGCAAATCACGCGGATGATTCCCTTCCGCTTCACGATTTTGCAGTGCTCGCAAAGTTTTTTAACTGACGCACGTACTTTCATATCAAATCTAGTTCTTACTTTTTACCCGCCCTTTCGACATGTCGAAAGGCGTCATTTCTACCGTCAACCGGTCACCCGGTCCCGCTTCCTGCACCTGCTCCAGCAGGCGCCGAGGCGTGTGGGCCAGAATCGTATGGCCGTTGGGCAGTTTCAGATGAAACAACCCAGCGGCCAATCGTTCGGTCACGATGCCTTCAATTTCGATGGCATCTTCTCCGGCCACGTCAAAATTTCTGGTTCGCCGTCCGTCACCAACACCGTGTGCTCAAAATGAGCGGATGGCATTCCGTCTTGGGTGATTACTGTCCAACCGTCATTCAAACGTTTGGTCTTCGCCACACCGGCATTGACCATCGGCTCAATCGCCAACGTCATGCCCTTCTTCAATTTCACGTCACCAGCCCGGTCCACATAGTTCGGAATCTGCGGTTCTTCATGCAGCTTCCGCCCTACCCCATGGCCGACATATTCGCGGACGATGCTAAACCCGTTCGATTCGACATGCGTCTGAATCGCACGAGATATATCCACCACCCGGTTGCCCAGAATGGCGCGCGAAATTCCTTCATACAGGGCTTGCTCAGTGACATCAATCAATTTCTGTGACAAAATATCACAGCCCCCCACCGGCACGGTGCGGGCATTGTCACCAATATATCCCTCGTAAACGACACCGACATCCAGACTGATGATGTCACCGAACTGCACCCGGCGATCTCCTGCAATCCCGTGAACCACTTCTTCGTTCACCGAGATGCAAATTTGGCACGGATACCGTTGATAACCCAAAAAGGCACTTTTACCGCCGTAATGGAGGATTCGATTGCCAGCAAATTCATCGATTTGCCTGGTCGTCATCCCAGGGGCTATGAACCCCGCCACTTCGCTCAGGACCTGCGCTGCGACGCCGCCTGCGGCCCGCATGCCTGCCAGATCTTTTTCGCTGGTGGCTATCATCTTACTTTCAATCAGCGTTCCAAAGAACAACTGCGTCCCGCAACCGGGCCACGCAAACAAAAACTAGAACCGTCCACGGATACGGCCACCCTTTTTCAGAAAGCCATCGTAATGACGCATCAACAGATGCGATTCCACCTGCCGCATCGTGTCCAGCATCACGCCGACCAAGATGAGCATACCCGTGCCGCCAAAGAAGTTCGCCACTTCATGCGGCATGTTCATGAACTTGTTCATCAACAACGGAATGACCGCGATCGCCGTCAGGAACACGGCTCCCGCCAGCGTGATACGGCTCATCGTGTTATGCAAAAACTCAGTGGTCTTCGGCCCCGGACGCACACCCGGAATATAGCCGCCATTCTTCTTCAAATCGTCCGAGATCTGGATCTCGTTGAACTGGGTAGCCACCCAGAAGTAGGAGAAAAACAAAATCATCAGACCGAAGATGAACATGTAGCTGAAGGACATCGGATCGAACAAACGCGCCAAATCCATCCAGAACTTGGAATCAAACCGCTGGCCGATTTGCTGGAAAATCGTACCCGGAAACATCAAGATCGCCTGGGCGAAGATAACCGGCATCACCCCTGCGTAGTTGACACGCAACGGCATGAACGAACTCTGTCCAGCATACACTTTCCGGCCAACCGCACGTTGGGCATATTGGACCGGAATCTTCCGTTGAGCCTGCGTCACCGCGATGATACCCGCAACGACCAACAACAACACCAAGATCAACGCGATGGCACTGAAAATACCGAAACGGGCCGGGTCCTCGCCCACTGGGCTGAACATGAGCTGCAAATCCCGCACCGCCACTGGCAGACGCGCCAAGATTCCGATAGTGATCACCAATGAAACACCATTGCCGATGCCCCGCTCGGTAATCTGCTCACCGAACCACATCAACATCAGCGTACCGACCGTCAGCACCAATGTTGTCTGGACGCGGTACCACCAAAGATTCTCATAAAGCACCAAGCTCCCCTGAAAATTCGGAAGCACCTTTTCCGCGTTTTCCCAGCCCAAAGTCATGAAGATACCCTGCCCCAAACACAACAGCACAGTCAGATATCGGCCATACTGTACCACCTTGGCCCGGCCACCCTCTTCCCGCGCCAGCTTGCTGAGCTGCGGAATCACTGCCGTCAGGAGTTGAATGATGATCGTAGCGCTGATGTAGGGCATGATGCCCAGCGAACCGATGGCGCACTTCTCCAGTGCGCCACCCGTGAACATGCTATACATGCCCAAAAGACCACCACCAGCGTTCTGATTCTCGCTCATGTACTTCGTCAAGGCAGAACCATCAAGACCCGGGATGGGAATCATGGCCACCAAGCGGCACACAAGCAGCACCAGCAGCGTGAAAAAGATGCGGGATTTTAGCTCCGGCACCTTGAAGCTGTTGGCGAAGGTGTTGATGATGTTCTTCAGCATGAACGGCAGGCTGGCTTGGAATTATTACTTCTGAGCAGCCTTCTTGGCCACCACTTCGCAAGAGCCGCCCTTGGCCTCGATTTGAGCCTTGGCCGTCGCGCTGAAAGCACTCACACTGACCGTAAGTTTCTTGGTCAGCTCGCCGCGACCAAGAATCTTGATGCCAGCACTCTTGCCATTCGCAAGACCGGCAGCCTTGATGGCCTGCTCGTCGACGCGCGCACCGTCTTCAAACTGGTTCAAATCATCCAAGTTCACGCCAGCATAGCTGACCTTGAACGCCGCGTTGTTGAAGCCACGCTTCGGCAGACGGCGGATCAACGGCATCTGACCGCCTTCAAATCCAGGACGGATCGAGCTGCCGGAACGGGCCGACTGGCCTTTGCCACCGCGACCAGAGGTTTTGCCGTGACCGGAGGACTCACCCTGACCAAGACGCTTGCGGCGGTGCTTGGCTCCGGGACGGGGTTTCAAATCATGCAAACGCATAGTATCGTCAAAGAAAAAGATTAAACAGCTGCAGTTGTGGCCGCCTTCGCCTCACGGCCGCGGGAACGGTAGATCTCCTCGCGCAGACGGAGCTGGCGCAAGGCGGAGAGAGTGGCCTTCGCCACGTTCGCTGCGTTCTTGGATCCCAGCGACTTGCTGAGGATGTCCTTGATGCCAGCGGATTCCAGCACCGCACGCACCGTCTTACCCGCGATGATGCCGGTACCGGGAGAGGCCGGACGCAGCAACACTTTCGCGCCACCGAACGCCGAAAAAACCTCGTGCGGGATGGTCGTGCCATTAAGCGAGACACCTACCATCGCACCGCGGGAAACTTCCCCGCCCTTGCGGATGGCATCGGCAACCTCACCGGCCTTGCCCAACCCCAAGCCCACCTTGCCCTGCTTGTCACCCGTGACAACCAGTGCACTGAAGCTGAAGCGGCGACCGCCCTTCACGACTTTGGATGAGCGGTTGATGAAAATCACCTTCTCGCTCAATTCATTGGCGGGCTTCCCATCGATGATGGTGCCTTCGGCCGGCTGATCGGAATTCGGACGGGCACGGCGTGGACCGCGAGGTCCACGACCACCACCACCGCCACCGGGGCCCCTGTTATTACCTGGACGATTGAATTGTTCTGCCACAATAAAAATCAGTTAGACGTTAGAATTGCAGACCGGCTTCACGCGCGGCATCCGCCAGCGCCTTCACCTTGCCATGATACTGGGCACCGCTGCGGTCGAACACGACCGCCTTGATGCCTTTGGCGATGGCCGCTTCCGCAGCCAGCTTGCCGATGACCTTGGCGCTCTCCGTGTTGGCCGCGAGCTTCTCGCGGTCCGCCACACTCTTCGACATGGTCGTGACGGCAGCCAAGGTGTTGCCCACGCTGTCATCAATGAACTGGACGTGGATGTTCCGGCCCGTGAACCGCACGCTCATGCGCGGGCGCTCCGTCGTTCCGACCACTTTTTTACGAGTGCGCCAGCGGCGCAACTGCTCCAGCTTAAACTTCTTATCTGTCCTCATGTTTATTTTCCGGCCACGGTATTTGCCGTAACCATTTATTCACTTAACGAAATTATTGGACTGTCTTGCCTTCCTTGCGGATGACCTTCTCGTCCGAGTAACGGACACCCTTGCCCTTATACGGCTCCGGCGGGTAGAAGCTGCGCAGCTCGGCGGCCACGCGACCAACTGCGGCTTTGTCCGGCCCTTCGATCGTCAGCTTCGTGTTCTCCTCCACCGTCACCTTGATCTGGTCAGGGATGGAGTAGTTGATCGGGTGTGAATAGCCCAAGCTCATGTTAACGACCTTGCCTTGGACAGCGGCTTTGAAACCGACACCTTGGATCTCCAGCTTCTTCACGAAACCGGTGGCCACGCCCTGCAACATGTTGTTGACAAGGGAACGGCTCAGGCCATGCAGTGCCTTCGACTCGGCGGTGTCATCCTTGCGGCTGACCACGATCGTCTTTTCCTTGATGGCGGCGGAGGTGCGTTTCGGCAACTCCAAAGAGAGCTTGCCTTTCGGGCCTTCCGCAGAAATCTGTTGTCCCTTCACCTCGACCTTGACCTTGTCGGGGATGGAGACGGGTAGTTTGCCAATACGTGACATATCAGGGATATCGGTTAAGGTTACCAGATGAAGCAGAGCAGCTCGCCGCCCAAGTTTTGCTTCCGGGCTTCGCCGCCCGTCATCACGCCTTGCGACGTGGAGACGATGGCCACACCCATTCCGCCCAGCACGCGGGGAATCTCGCTGGAGCCGACATAGCGGCGCAAACCAGGCTTGCTCACACGCTGCAGGCCGACAATCACAGCCTTGCGGCCCTGGAACTTCAGCTTCAGCTTGAGGCGCTTCACCTTGTCGCCTTCCACGGTGCAATCCGTGATATAACCCTCGCGCTTCAAGATCTGCGCAATGTTCTCCTTCACCTTCGAGTGCGACAAATCCACGGAGGGCAGCAACGCCTGGTTGGCGTTGCGGATTTGCGTCAGCATGTCTGCAATTGGATCGCTCATGTTATACTCTCTCTCTTACCAGGAAGCTTTCGTCACGCCCGGGATCAGGCCGTTCAGCGCCGCTTCACGGAACGTGAGGCGGGAGCAGCGGAACTTGCGGATATATGCATGACGGCGTCCGCTCATTTCGCACCGGTTGACCAGACGCACAGGACTGGCGTTTTTCGGCAGCTTCTGCAGGCCGGCATAATCATGCTTCGCCTTCAGTTCTGCGCGCAGTGCGGCATACTTCTTAACGGCTGCCGCCTTTTTCTTATTACGTTCGAGCCAAGATGTCTTTGCCATATTAACGTCCTTCAGAGAACGGCATTCCCATCATTTTCAGCAGGTCCAGCGCTTCCTCGTCCGTCTTGGCCGTGGTCACGATGGTGATGTCCATGCCCTGCGTGCGTTTGATCTTGTCCATTTCGATCTCCGGGAAGATCGTCTGGTCCGCCACGCCCAGAGAATAGTTGCCGCGGCCGTCGAACTTGCGCGGAGAAATGCCGCGGAAGTCACGGATACGGGGCAGTGCAGCCGCCACCAGGCGGTCCAAAAACTCATACATCACTTCACGGCGCAGCGTCACACGGCAGCCGATCTGCTGGCCCTCGCGCAACTTGAAGTTCGCAATGCTCTTCTTGGCCTTGTTGATCACCGGCTTGCGGCCCGTGATCTGCGTCAAATCCTTCACAGCGTCTTCCACGGCGCCCTTTTCCAAGGATGCGCTCACGCCCATGTTGATGACGATCTTCTCGATGCGCGGAATCTGATGCACGTTCGCATACTTCCGCTTCTCAAGCAGCGCCGGCTTCACCGTCGCGTGATATTTCTCAAACAATCTCGGCTTCATGACTTCAAATGGGCTTAGGCTTTCGCGGCGCCTTTGCGGGCGTCATACGCTTCGGCTTTCACCACGTTGGACACGTGGATGGAACCTTCGATCTCAAGGATGGCACCCTGCGGATTCTGCTGGCTCTTGCGCAGGTGCTTCTTGACCATGTTAACACCTTCCACCACCACGCGGTTCTTCGTCTTCAAGATCGACTTGATCTTGCCGCGCTTGGTGCGGTGCGCACCGGCGATGACCACCACTTCATCACCCTTTTTAACGTGAAACTTGGACATAACTCAAATCACTTCAGGAGCGAGGGAGATGATCTTCATGAACTTCTTGTCACGGAGCTCACGGGCTACCGGACCGAAGATGCGCGTCCCACGCGGGTTGTTTTCTTTGTCGATGATGACAATCGCATTACTGTCAAAACGCAGGTAGGAACCGTCGTTGCGGCGCACCGCCTTGCGGGTGCGGACCACTACCGCGTTCACGACTTCGCCCTTTTTCACCGTGCCATCCGGGGCGGCTTCCTTGATGTGGGCCTTGATCACGTCACCCACGCGGGCGTAACGCTGGTTCTTGCCCAACACGCCGATCGTCGCGGCGCGCTTGGCACCGGTGTTGTCGGCCACATCTAAAATGGATCTTACTTGTAACATGCGTCAGGCTTTCACTTAGGCTGCCACCGGAGCGTCAGCGTTGCGTTCCACCACTTCCACCAGGCGCCAGCGCTTGGTCTTCGAGAGCGGACGGGTTTCTTCGATGCGGACGCGGTCACCCACCTTCGCCTCGGACTTCTCATCATGCGCCACAAACTTCTTGTAGCTCGTCACGACCTTCTTGAACTGAGGGTGCCGGAAACGGCGCTCCACACGGACAATGATCGTCTTGGTCATCTTGTCAGAGATGACTTCGCCAGTGCGCTCTTTGCGCTGGGTGCGGGCAGTGTTCTGTTCAGACATAGCAAATAATTCTTAGGCGGCCTTGTTGCGGCGGACCGAGAGCTGCGTCTCGATCCGGGCGATGTCGCGGCGCAGCGTCCGGATGCGCGAGGGCTTCTCCAGCTGGCTGCTCGCCTGCTGCAGGCGCAGGTTGAAAATCTCCTGGCGCAGTTCGCGGCCCTTTGCCGTCAGCTCCGCCACACTCAAATCTTTCAGTTCAGTCATCTTCATGTCGCCTCTAATCGTTAAGCAATCTTGTGACGGGAGATGAACCGCGTGCGAATCGGCAGCTTGGCTGCAGCCAGACGGAACGATTCACGCGCCACTGCCTCCGGCACACCATCCACCTCGAACAGAATCGCCGCCGGCTTGATCACCGCCACCCAGCCTTCGACACCTGCCTTACCGTGGCCCATTCGGGTTTCCAACGGCTTCTTGGTGAAGGACTTGTCCGGGAAAATCCGGATCCAGACCTTGCCACGGCGCTTCATGAAACGCGTGATCGCCACACGGCAGGCTTCAATCTGTTTTGCGTCCATCCAGCACCGCTCCATTGCCTGGAGGCCGTACTCACCGAACGCCACGGAAGCGCCGCGCGTCGCGAGACCCTTGCGGGATCCGCGCTGCATCTTGCGGTACTTCACTCTTGCGGGCATCATTGCCATATCAAAATCCTTCGCTAAAAATTACGTTATTCCTTCGCGGCAACCACTGGCGTCGGAGCGGCCTTTTCCTTCTTCAGCTCGCCCTTGCAAATCCAGCACTTGACACCCAGCTTGCCGTAAACCGTTTTGGCCTCGGCAAACCCATAATCGATGTTCGCACGGAGCGTGTGCAGTGGCACACTACCCTCGTGATATTTCTCAACGCGGGCGAGTTCCGCGCCGCCCAAACGGCCGGCGCAGCGGATCTTGATGCCGGAGGCACCGAAATCCATGGCAGTCTGGACCGCCTTCTTCATCGCACGGCGGAAGGAAACACGGCGCTCGAGCTGCAGGGCCACATTCTCGGCCACGAGCTGTGCATCAATCTCCGGGCTCTTCACTTCCTGGATGTCCACGTAGATTTCCTTGCCGGTCATCTTGCTCAGTTCTTCCTTGAGCTTGTCGATCTCCGAACCCTTGCGTCCGATCACCACACCCGGACGGGCGGTGAAGATCGTGATGCGGCAGCGGGTCGCGGCGCGCTCGATCTGGATTTTCGGCACGGAGGCTGATTCCAGACGCTTCTTCAAAAGATCACGGATGCTCCGGTCTTCGTTCAGCAGCTTGCCGAAATCTTTCTTGTCGGCATACCACTTCGAGCGCCAGTCACGGGTGAGCGGCAGACGCAGGCCGATAGGATTAGCTTTTTGGCCCATAACTATTTCTCGTCAGAAACTACAATCTTTACGTGGCAGCTCCGCTTCAGGGTCGGTCCGGCCGAACCGCGGGCTTTCGGGGTGAAACGCTTCAGCGTGCTGGCCGTCTGGGCCACTGCTTCGCGCACCATCAAATTTTCCGGCTTCGCGCCGTTGTTGTTCTCCGCGTTTGCGATCGCGGACTTCAAGGTCTTGGCCACCACACGGGCGGACTTGCGCGGCACCACCGCGAGCACAGCCTGCGCTTGCAAGGCGGGCAACCCTTGGATCTGGCGCACCACCTCACGCATCTTCTGCGCGGACATGCGGATATTCTTTGTAATCGCGTGGACTTGCATACTATTTCTCCGCTTTCGCCGTGTGAGCACCGTGCTTCTTGAACGTGCGGGTCGGCGAAAACTCGCCCAAACGATGACCCACCATGTTCTCCGTCACGAAGACAGGATTGAACACCTTGCCATTGTGAACATTGAATGTCAGCCCCACAAAATCAGGGGTGATCATGGAACGCCGCGACCAAGTCTTGATCGGCGCCTTCGATTTCGTTTCCTTCGCCTTCTGAATCTTCTTCAGAACATGCAGATCGACGAACGGACCCTTTTTAATTGAACGTCCCATATGCTAATTACTTGTTCTTCATCGGACGGCCATCCCGACGGACGAGAATGAACCGGTTGGACAGTTTGTACTTCTTGCGCGTGCGCTTGCCCTTTGCGAGCAGGCCCCAAGGCGACATCAGATGCTGGCGACCGCCACCACCCTTCGATTTACCCTGACCACCACCGTTCGGGTGATCATGCGGGTTACGGGCCATACCGCGGCTCATCGGGCGTTGGCCCAAGTGGCGGTTGCGACCGGCTTTGCCCAAGATGATGTTCTCATGCTCAGTGTTGCCGACCTGGCCGATCGTCGCATAGCAATCTTGATGAAAACGGCGGATTTCGCCGGAAGGCAGCTTGACTTGGGCATAGCCCTCATCAACCGCCATCACCACCGCACCAACACCGGCGGAACGCACCATCTGGGCACCCTTACCCGGGACGATCTCCAAGTTATGAATCGTCGTGGCCGGAGGGATGTTCTTCAACGGAAGCGCGTTGCCGATGTCCGGAGCCGCCATCGTGCCGCTCAGGAGCTTGGCACCGACTTGCAGACCGTTCGGAGCGAGGATGTAACTCTTCTCGCCATCCTTGTATTCCACCAAGGCGATACGGGCCGTGCGAATCGGATCATACTCAATCGCGACCACCGTGGCCGGCACACCATGACGGTTGCGACGGAAATCCACCTGGCGAATCTTCTGCTTATGACCACCGCCGCGGGCGCGGGCGGTCACACGGCCATACATGTTACGGCCACCGGTCTTCTTGCGGATCTTGACCAGGCTCTTTTCAGGCGTGGTCTTCGTGATCTCGTCAAACGACGCAATCGTCACGTAGCGTGAAGAAGGCGTCAACGGTCTAAAACTCTTTACTGCCATATGCTTCAGTCCTTATTAGGTGAGGCTGATCTTGTCGCCCTCTTTCAAGGTGACCAAGGCCTTCTTCCAGTCCGAGGTTTGGCCGGCTTGCTTGGTCGACTTGCGACGCGCTTTGCCGTTGACGTTCAGCGTGTTCACGTTGGTCACCTTGACCTTGAACAGCTCTTGCACCGCCTGACGGATCTGGACCTTGTTGGCCCGGCGATCAGCCACCACAGTGTACTGGTTCGCCTTCTCCGCCTGGATCGCGCCCTTTTCTGTCAGGCGCACACTCTTGATAACTTGAAATGCGTTCATGTTTCAGCCCTTTGCTTATTAGCCGAGACGCGCGGTGAACTTATCGAGCGCGCTCTTGGTGAACAGCACCTTGTCATTGCGCAGGAGCTGATACGTGTTCAACGTCGTTCCATCCGTCAGTTCCGCGTGCGGAACATTGCGGGTGGCCAGCGTCAGATTCTTGTCGATGTCGGAAACGACGAGCACCGTGCCGTCAATCTTCAACGTCGCGAGAACCGCGAGGAATTCCTTCGTCTTCGCCGAGGCGAGCTTCAGGTCATCCACCACCACGACGTCCTCTGCCTTCAAGCGTTCGCTGAACGCTTTGCGGAGCGCGAGAGCCTTCGTGCTGCGGGAGATCTTCTTGCGGAAGTCACGCGGCTTCGGGCCGAACACCACACCACCGCCGACCCACAGAGGGCTGGCGAAGGAACCGGCGCGGGCGCGACCTGTGCCCTTTTGGCGCCAAGGCTTCTTGCCGGTACCAGCCACCTCACCCATCGTCTTGGTGCAGGCAGTGCCGCTGCGTTGTGCGGCACGGAACGCGACCACCGCGTCGTGAACCGCTTGCGTTCCCCGACCGTCTTCGACGAGGGCAACGTTCACCTCGACTTCACCGAGGCTCTTACCTTTGATATCGTTAAGCGTAAGCTTCATGGATCAGGCTCCTGTTACTTCGCTGCCTTGGCAGCTGCCTTGCGTTTCTTCTTGGCTTCGCGGATGACGACGTAGTCGCCCTTCGATCCGGGAATCGCGCCACTGATGAGGAGCACACTGTCCTCTTCCAATACTTGAACCACTTTCAGGTTCTGAGTCGTCCGTTGCACCTGACCCATGTGACCAGGCATCTTCATCCCGCGCATAACAGTACCGGGGAAGAGACGCTGACCGATGGCGCCGCTGCGGCGCTTCCAGCCCTTGCAACCGTGGGTCATGTCACCGCCACGGAAACCATGGCGCTTCACGACACCTTCAAAACCGCGGCCTTTTGTGATGCCGATGGCATCAACAGCGTCACCGACGGCGAAAACTTTAGCACCCACCACGTCACCCGGCTTCACATCGAGCGGGAAATCGCGGAATTCGCGGAGCACTTTGACCGGTTGGGCCTTGTGCTTGCTGAAATGGCCAAGAGCAGGCTTGCTCACACGGCTTTCCTTCTGGTCTTCCATGCCCAGCTGGACTGCCTTGTAGCCATCCGTCTCCACCGTCTTGCACTGCACCACGCGGTTGCTACCGACGAGGACAACGGTGACGGCGACTGCATTGCCAGCGGCGTCATAGACGCGGGTCTGGCCCAATTTTTTACCAAGGATTCCGAGTGGCATACGCGTTATATCTTGATGGTGATGTCCACACCGGCAGGGAGGTTGAGCTTCTTCAGCTCGTCCACCGTCTTGGCGGTCGGTTCAATGATGTCCAGCAGGCGCTTGTGGGTGCGCTGCTCAAAAGTTTCTTGCGACTTCTTATCCACGTGCGGCGAGCGCTGCACTGTGAAGCGTTCAACGCGAGTCGGCAGCGGAATCGGTCCAGCTACCCGTGCGCCCGTGCGCTTCACCGTTTCCACGATGTCATGCGCCGACTGATCGATCACCCGGTGATCGTAGGCTTTCAGCCTTATGCGAATACGTTGTCCAGCCATACAAAGAACAATAGTTACAAGTTGTTTAACTGCGAGCAGCCGGCCGCTTGGCCGACGATTCCAAAATTTGTGTCGCCACCGAGTTCGGCACCTGTTCGAAAGCCAGCGGCTCCATGGAGTAGGAGGCACGGCCCTTCGAGAGGGACCGGATCGCGGTTGCATAACCGAACATTTCCGCCAGCGGCACGTGTGCGTTCAGCACCGTTTGACCGTTCTTGGCGTCCACGCCCTGAATCACGCCACGACGGCGGTTGATATCACCCAAAAGATCACCCTGATACTCATCAGGTGTCGTCACTTCAACCTTCATCAAAGGCTCAAGCAGGATCGGATTCGCGCGCTTGAAGGCGTCCTTCAAGGCGAAAATGCCAGCCATCTTAAACGCCAATTCGTTGGAGTCAACATCATGGAAGGATCCGTCAACAATATCCACCTTGATATCGATGACCTGATAGCCGGCGTAAACACCACTACGGATCGCTTCTTCGATACCCGCGATGACTGGCGGGATGAATTCCTTCGGAATGGCACCACCGACAATCTTGTTATTGATTTCGATGCCCTTGCCCTTCTCGTTCGGCTCCAGCTTGATGCAAGCATGACCATACTGACCACGACCACCGGACTGGCGGATGAACTTGCCTTCACCTTCAGCAGGTGCAGTGACAGTTTCACGATAAGCGATTTGCGGAGCGCCGGAATTCGCCTCGACCTTGAATTCGCGCTTCAATCGGTCGATGATGATTTCCAAGTGCAACTCACCCATGCCCGCGATGATGAGTTGGCTCGTCTCTTCGTTCGTGAAGCAGCGGAATGTCGGATCTTCTTCCGCCAGACGTTGCAGACCTTCCGCCATCTTGTCGCGGTCAGCCTTCGTCTTCGGCTCCACCGCCATGCTGATCACCGGTTCAGGGAATGTCGGCGGTTCGAGCATGATGTCGAAGTCTTCATTGCACAGCGTATCACCCGTGGTGATGTTGCGCAGACCCACGAGCGCCGCGATGTCACCGGAATACACCGATTCCACATCCTTACGCTCGCTGCCTTGAATGACCATCAGGCGGCTCACGCGCTCACGCTTGCGCGTGCGCGGGTTATAAATCGTATCACCCTTCTTCAGACTGCCGGAATAAACACGGAAGAATACCAGCTTGCCCGCGTAAGGATCCGTCCACAGTTTGAACGCCAAAGAGCAGAACTTGCCGTTATCATCGGAGATGATGTCAATCGGAGCTTCCACACCAGGCTCATGGCCCGTGGCCGGAGGAATGTCCAACGGGGACGGGAGGTAATCAATGACCGTATCGATCAGGAACTGCACGCCCTTTTTCTTGAAGGCAGAACCGCACAGCACCGGGATCAGCTCGATTTTGCAAGTCAGACGGCGGATGGCCGCTTTCAAGATGTCAGGCGTGATCGGCTTCTCTTCCAAGACCAATTCAGCGATCGCATCATCCTTGTTGGATACTGCGTCAATCAAGTCAGCCAGACCCGCTTTCGCCCGCTCCTGATGCTCAGCTGGAATCTCAGAAATTTCGTACTTTAGACCTTCCGTGGTGACATCACCTTCACCCCAGTTAATCATCTTCTGATTCACCAGATCAATGATACCAGCAAAAGTCTCACCCGCACCGATCGGCAGAGCGATCGGGAATGCATACGCCTTCAGCTTCGTGCGCATGTCATTCAAGGCATTCTCAAAGTTCGCGCCCGTACGGTCCATCTTGTTGACGAACGCGATACGCGGAACTTTATACTTCGTCGCCTGGCGCCAAACCGTTTCCGATTGCGGCTGCACACCAGCCACACCACAGAACACAGCCACCGCACCATCCAGCACCCGCATCGAACGCTCAACCTCAGCCGTGAAGTCCACGTGACCCGGAGTGTCGATGATATTGACGCGATGAGGAACCGCTTCAAAAGCCTTGTACAGACCCGTTTCTTTCTTCTGAGTCCAGAAGCACGTCACAGCAGCGGAGGTAATCGTGATACCACGCTCCTTTTCCTGCTCCATCCAGTCCGTCACGGTATTACCATCATCCACGTCACCGATCTTATGGATAAGACCCGTGTAGAACAGGATACGCTCCGTCGTCGTCGTCTTGCCCGCATCGATGTGCGCCGCAATACCGATATTGCGGGTGCGCTGCATCGTATACTCGCGGTTCGGCGAGTTCAGATTTTTTGCTTCGGCTGTCATCGGTTTTTTAGAGACTAAAACGCCCCGAATCATATCGGCTCGGGGCGTCATTTAAATTGTGACTATGTCTACCAGCGGAAATGTGCAAAGGCCTTGTTGGCCTGCGCCATCTTATGCACCTCGTCCCGCTTACGGATCGCATTACCCTGGCCCTGATAGGCTTCCAAGATTTCCACAGCCAGCGCCTTGCGCATCGGCAAACCCTTGCGGCCATCCGCAAAAGTCACCAACCAGCGCATCGCGAGAGCCGCCTGACGGTCAGCCGGAACTTCCAGCGGAACCTGATAGGTAGCACCACCAACACGGCGGGCCTTCACTTCCAAGCGAGGTTTGGCGTTATCCACTGCGCGCTGGAGAACTTCCAACGGCGAGATCTCCACCTGCTTCTCAGCCAGCTCATCAAAGGCACCGTAAACGATCTTCTGAGCGGTGCTCTTGTTACCACCACGCATGACCGTGTTCACCAGACGGGACACAAGAGCACTCTTGTATTTGCCATCCAGGCTCAACGGACGCTTAACTGCACGACGACGACGTGACATACAAAAATTCCTTAATTACTTGGCCGCAGGCTTCGCCGCCTTCGGACGTTTGACACCATACTTGGAACGGCTCACGCGGCGCTTCTCGACGCCAGCGGCGTCCAGCGTACCACGCACAATGTGATAGCGCACACCCGGCAAGTCCTTCACACGGCCACCACGCACCAGCACGATCGAGTGCTCTTGCAAGTTATGACCCTCATCCGGAATGTAGGCGATCACTTCATAACCGTTCGTCAGGCGGACTTTGGCCACCTTCCGCATCGCCGAGTTCGGCTTCTTGGGCGTGCGGGTCATCACCTGCAGGCAGACACCACGCCGAAACGGCGAGTTTTCCAAAGCCGGTGACTTCGACTTATACTTCAGCTTATTGCGTCCTTTACGGACCAGTTGGTTGATCGTCGGCATTCCGTTAGATCCTATCTATTGCATTTACCGTCACCTTTTGGGAAACGGAGTGCGGAGGTTAGCAAAACAGTTTTCGGTTGCAACTAGTATTTGAAAAATTTTTGAAGATTTTTCACTAATTTTAAATTTGAAGGGAAATCCCGGCCAAATACCGGGATTCCCCCTCCCATATTCTTAGCTCGCCAGAGGCTGTTCCTCTTCGATTGGAGCTTCTTCCATCGGAGGAAGTTCCACCAGCGGCGTCAATTTCACCTTGCGATGCAGGTCAAAGCCTGAACCAGCCGGGATGATGTGACCCATGATCACGTTTTCCTTGAAGCCACGCAGCGTGTCCTTCTTGCCCATCGTCGCAGCCTCAGTGAGGACACGCGTGGTGTCTTGGAAGGATGCAGCGCTCAGGAATGATTCCGTCTCCAGAGACGCCTTGGTGATGCCCAGCAGCACCGGCTGCGCCTCAGAGGGCTTGCCACCCATCTTCTCGACGCGCTCGTTCTCGGCTTCAAAGGCCAGACGGTCGATCTGTTCACCCCACAGGAACTGGGTATCACCCGGTTCCGTGATGCGGACCTTGCGCAACATCTGGCGCACGATGATCTCGATGTGCTTGTCGTTGATCGTCACACCTTGCAGACGATAAACTTCCTGCACTTCGCTCACCAAGTGCTCCTGCAGCTCCTGAGGTCCGCAGACCTCGAGAATTTCGTGCGGCACCACCGGACCTTCGGTCAATTGTTGACCCTTCTTCACGAAGTCGCCCTTGAACACGATGACGTGCTTGCCGATCGGGATGAGGTGTTCCTCTTCCAATGCGGTGACCGGGTCCTTGATCACGATGCAGCGTTTGCCGCGCACGCTCGGACCGAAGTCCACGATACCGTCGATCTTCGAGATCTCCGCAGCGTCCTTCGGGCGGCGTGCTTCGAAGAGTTCGGCCACACGCGGCAGACCGCCCGTGATGTCCTTCGTCTTCGAGGTCTTGCGCGGCGTCTTGGCGAGCAACGTACCGGCGACAATCGTGTCGCCTTCCGTGATCGCGATGTGCGCGCCGGACGGAATCGCGTATTGCGCGATCGGCTCGCCCTTCGTGTCCACCACGATGACTTGCGGGTGCAGGTCTTCCTTGTGATCGATGATCACCATGGATTCCTGGCCGGTCGTCTCGTCGACTTCCTGCTTCATCGTCACGCCCTCGATGATGTCGTGGAACTTCACAGCACCGGCCTTCTCCGAGAGAATCGGCACGTTGTGCGGGTCCCATTGCGCCAGCGTATCGCCCTTCTTGATCTGTTCGCCGTTCGCGAAGGAGATCACCGCACCGATCACGATGTTGTGGCTTTCCAGCTCACGGCCGTCTTCGGCCAAGATGGCCACGGAACCGTTCTTGTTCAGCACGATGTTGCTGCCATCCTCGAGCTGCACCGAACGGATGTCCTGATACTTCACCAGACCGTCATACTTGACCTTGATGATCGGCTGCTTGAACTGACCGGCAGCCACACCACCCGTATGGAACGTGCGCATCGTGAGCTGCGTACCGGGCTCACCGATGGATTGCGCAGCAACGATGCCGACTGCCTCGCCCAGCTTCACGAGCTGGCCGGTGGACAGGTTGCGGCCGTAGCAGTTGGCGCAGATGCCATGCTTCGCTTCGCAGGTCAGCACGGAGCGCACCTTGATGCGGTCCAGACCGGAGTTATCCAAAGCCTTCGCCTTGACCTCGTCGATTTCGTCGTTCGCCTTGACGAGGAACGTCTTCGGAGCCGAAGGATCGTTCACGTCTTCAGCGCTCACACGGCCCACGATACGGTCGCTCAGCTTCACGACGGTTTCTTCACCTTCGTAGACAGCCTGCACCCAGATACCGTTGGTCGTGCCGCAATCGATCTGCTGGATGATGACGTCCTGCGCCACATCCACCAGCTTGCGGGTCATGTAACCGGAGTCAGCGGTCTTCAGCGCCGTATCCGCCAGACCCTTACGGGCACCGTGCGTGGAAATGAAGTATTCCAACACCGACAGACCTTCGCGGAAGTTCGACAAAATCGGCTTCTCGATGATGTCACCGGAGGGCTTGGCCATAAGACCACGCACACCAGCGAGCTGACGCACCTGCGCCTTGTTACCACGAGCACCGGAGTCCACCATCAGGAACACAGGATTGTATTCCCGCTTGCCCTGGTTCTGTTCCAAGGTGCGGAGCATCACGTTCGAGATCTGGTCCGTGCAATGCGTCCAGATGTCGACGATCTTGTTGTAGCGCTCGCCCGGAGTGATGACACCCTTGCGATACTGCTTCTCGACTTCGCTGATCTGCTTCTGCGCCTCGTCGATCTCCTTGTTCTTCTCCTTCGGGATGATCATGTCATCGATACCGATGGAGGTGCCGGATTTCGCAGCTTCGCGGAAGCCCAATTCCTTGAGCTTGTCGAGCATCACGACCGTCTTGTCGTGGCCGCAGTTCTTGTAGCATTGCCAGATCAGGTCACCGATCTTGGACTTGCCCACCGCGAAGTTGGCAAAGCCCAATTCAGCAGGCCAGATCTCGCTGAAGATCACGCGGCCCACCGTCGTTTCGATCAGCTTGGAAGTCGCATCGCCGTAAACGGTCTTGCGGCCCTTGTCCGGATTCAAGATCTGGATGCGCTCGTGCGTGCGCACGGCACCATCCGCATGGGCGAAGAGCACTTCGTCCTTGGAACCGAACAACATCGGCTTGCGCTTGTTGTTGTCCTTGTGGACGCGCGGTTCCGCGGTGAGGTAATACACACCGAGCGTGATGTCCTGCGTCGGCGTCATGATCGGCTTGCCGCTGGACGGGCTGAAGATGTTCAACGGAGCCATCATGAGCAGGCGCGCTTCCATCTGTGCTTCCACAGACAGAGGAACGTGCACGGCCATCTGGTCGCCGTCGAAGTCCGCGTTGTAAGCGGTGCAGACCAGCGGGTGAATGCGGATCGCTTCGCCTTCGATCAATGTCGGTTCGAACGCCTGGATGGACAGACGGTGCAATGTTGGGGCGCGGTTCAGGAGAACCGGGTGGCCCTTCGTCACTTCGTCCAGGATGTCCCACACTTCGGGCGTCTGGCGCTCGATCATCTTCTTGGCCGAGCGGACCGTGTGCACATAGCCACGTTCCTTCAGCTTGCGGATGATGAACGGCTCGAACAGCACGAGCGCCATCTTCTTCGGCAGACCGCACTGGTTGAGCTTCAGTTCCGGACCGATCACGATCACAGAACGGCCGGAGTAGTCCACGCGCTTACCGAGCAAGTTCTGACGGAAGCGGCCGGACTTGCCTTTCAGCATGTCCGAGAGGGACTTCAACGGGCGGTTGCCCGCGCCGGTCACCGCACGGCCATGACGGCCGTTGTCGAACAGCGCGTCCACAGCTTCCTGCAGCATGCGCTTCTCGTTGCGGATGATGACCTCAGGCGTCTTGAGCTGCAGCAACGTCTTGAGACGGTTGTTGCGGTTGATGACGCGGCGGTAGAGATCGTTCAAGTCGGACGTCGCAAAGCGGCCACCTTCCAGCGGTACGAGCGGGCGCAAGTCCGGTGGGATCACCGGCAGCACCGTGAGGATCATCCATTCCGGACGGCTCTTGGAGGTCAGGAAGCCTTGGAACAGCTTGATGCGCTTGGCGAGCTTCTTGCGGATCTGCTTCGACTTCGTTTCCGTCATCGATTGTTGCAGACCTTCGATGCTCTGGGCGAGATCCGTGCGGGCCAGTGCGTCACGCACGGCTTCGGCACCCATCTTCGCCACGAACGCATCGGCACCGTAGGTCTCGCGGGCTTCGCGATATTCGTTCTCCGTCAAGAGCTGGTGGCCCTTGAGCGGCGTCGAGCCGGGGTCGATCACGAGGTAGTCCTCGTAATAGATCACGCGCTCAAGATTGCGCGCCGTCATGTCCAGCATCAGGCCGATGCGGGACGGCATGCACTTGAAGAACCAGATGTGCGAGACGGGCACGGCCAATTCGATATGGCCCATGCGCTCACGACGCACGCGGGACAACGTCACTTCCACACCGCAACGGTCGCAAACGACGCCGCGATGCTTGATGCGTTTATACTTGCCGCAAGAGCACTCCCAGTCCTTCACGGGACCGAAGATACGTTCGCAGAACAAGCCACCTTTTTCAGGCTTGAAGGTCCGGTAATTGATCGTCTCCGGATTCTTCACCTCGCCCTTGGACCACGCACGCACGTTTTCCGGGGAGGCCACGCTGATGGACACGTAATCGACAAGGTTAACCTTCTCGAGGCCGAGCAACTCACGGGCGGATTCTTTCGGATTCATCATACGCTCAATTCTTCAGTCAGGTTACAGGGTTGCCAGGTTAGCCGTCTGTTCCGGCTGGTCAGCGGGGTTCGTGTAGCCCACTTTGACGTCCAGACCCAAGGATTGCATTTCCTTGACCAAGACGTTGAACGATTCCGGCACGCCGGCTTCCAGCGCATTGTCACCCTTGACGATGCTCTCGTAGATACGTGTGCGGCCCTGCACGTCGTCCGACTTCACAGTCAGCAACTCTTGCAGCGTGTAGGCGGCGCCATAGGCTTCCATCGCCCACACTTCCATTTCGCCGAAGCGCTGGCCACCGTACTGCGCCTTGCCACCCAGCGGCTGCTGTGTGACGAGCGAGTAAGGTCCAACGGCGCGGGCATGGATCTTGTCCGCCACCAAGTGACCCAGCTTCATCATGTAGATGTAGCCCACGACCACTTCCTGGTCATACGCCTCACCCGTGCGTCCGTCATACAACGTCGCCTTGCCGTTTTCACCGACAAGCTGGGCATGGTCGCCAGACTTCTTCTTCAGGTCGATCGCGTCTTCCAGATAACCGCGGATCTCCTTCTCCTTGATGCCGTCGAACACCGGCGTGGCGTACTTCAGCCCGAGCAGCTTCGCCGCCCAGCCCAAGTGCGTTTCCAACACCTGTCCGACGTTCATGCGTGAAGGCACGCCCAGCGGGTTCAGCACGATGTCCACCGGAGTACCGTCCGCGAGGAACGGAATGTCTTCTTCCGGCACGATCTTCGCCACGACACCCTTGTTACCGTGACGACCGGCCATCTTGTCACCCACCGACAGCTTGCGCTTGGAGGCGATATAGACCTTCACGGACTTGATGATGCCAGGATCGACGTCGTCACCGGCTTCCACACGTTCCATCTCTTCGTCGTACTGCATCTGCAGATCGTCGAATTTCTTCTTAAACGTGCCGATGATCTCGTTGATCTTGTTACGGATCGGGGACGGATCGATCTCAATGCGATCATAGACCTGTGCGAGCTTGCGCAGCAGCGTCTTGGTGATCTTGCGGTTCGCCGGGATGATGATCTCACCGGTCTCGCTGTTCACCACGTCGAGCGGGATCTTCTCACCGAGCAGGATGTTCGAGAGGGCTTCCGTGAGCTGCTCGCGCAGTTCATCCGTCTTGGCCTTGTAATCGTCTTCCACCTGCTTCTGGTGCTTCTTGGCTTCGTTGCCCGTCAGGCGGCTCGCCGAGGAGGAAGAAGCGACTTTGTCCGCTTCCTTCTTCGAGGAGACCTTGACGTCCATCACGATGCCATAAGTGCCAGAGGGCACGCGCAGCGACGTGTCTTTCACGTCTGCGGCCTTCTCACCGAAGATGGCGCGGAGCAAGCGCTCTTCCGGCGCCAGTTCCGTCTCGCTCTTCGGCGTGATCTTGCCGACCAAAATGTCACCGGGCTTCACTTCCGCACCGATGCGGATGACGCCGTCCGGCCCGAGGTTCTTCAACGCTTCATCGCCGAGGTTCGGGATATCGCGCGTGATCTCTTCAGGTCCCAGCTTCGTATCGCGGGCGCCCACTTCGAACTCGTCGATGTGGATGGACGTGAAGATGTCTTCTTTCACGATGCGCTCGCTGATGAGGATGGCGTCCTCGAAGTTGTAACCGTTCCAAGGCATGAACGCCACAAGCACGTTCCGGCCGAGGGCCAGCTCGCCGCCCTGTGTGCAAGGACCGTCCGCCAGGACCTGGCCCTTTTTCACATTGTCACCCTTGCCCACCAGAATCTTCTGGTTGATGCAGGTGGCCGCGTTCGAGCGCATGAACTTGCGCACGTTGTAAACGTAAACACCGTTCGCCGGGTCCGTCTTGATCTTCTTCTTGCCCTCGGGGACCTTCCCGTCCTTCGAGATGATGATCTGATTGCCCACCACGGAGGCCACCTTGCCCGCTTCTTCAGCGATCAAGACAGCGCATGAGTCACGGGCCACGCGATCTTCCAAGCCGGTCGCCACAAACGGCGCCTCGGTAATCAACAACGGCACAGCCTGGCGTTGCATGTTGGAACCCATCAATGCGCGGTTCGCGTCATCGTGCTCCAAGAACGGGATCAGACCGGCAGCCACGGAAACGAGCTGCTTCGGCGACACGTCCATGTAATCCACCTTCGGCGGTTCCACGTCGATAAAGTCCCCGCGGCAGCGGCAGGTCACGCGAGCGGTCTGGAAATGACCCTTCTCGTCGATGACGGCATTCGCCTGCGCCACGATGTAATTCTCTTCACGATCACCCGTGAGGTAGTCGATCTGGCTGGTCACCCGGCCATTCTCCACCTTGCGGTACGGCGTCTCGATGAAGCCGAAGTCGTTCACCCGGGCAAAGGTCGCCAAAGAGGCGATCAGACCGATGTTCGGACCTTCAGGCGTTTCAATCGGGCAGATACGACCGTAGTGAGACGGATGCACGTCACGAACTTCGAAGCCAGCACGGTCACGGGAGAGACCCCCGGGCCCAAGTGCCGACAAGCGGCGTTTGTGCGTCAATTCCGCCAACGGATTGATCTGATCCATGAACTGGCTCAGCTGGCTGCGGCCGAAGAAGTCGCGGATGACCGCAGACAGTGCCTTCGGATTGATCAGCTTCGCCGGGGTCATGGACTCGAGCTCTTGATCAAACAGCGTCATACGCTCCTTGACCAGACGCTCGGTACGGGCCAGGCCCACGCGGCACTGGTTGGCGAGCAACTCACCAACAGTACGCACACGGCGGCTGCCCAAGTGATCGATATCATCCAAGGAACCCTCACCCTTCTTGAGCTTCAAGAGGTAGCGAGTGGCTTCCACGAGATCCTGTTTCGTCAGGATGCGGACGTCATCGTTGCCCTTGAGACCCAGCTTCTGCTGGATCTTGTAGCGACCGACGCGGCCGAGATCATAACGCTTCGGATCAAAGAACAGGCGCTTGAGCAACGCTTTCGCGTTGGCTGCAGTCGGCGGATCCCCAGGACGCAGACGGCGGTAAATATCTTTCAGCGCTTCGTCTTCGTTCTTCGTCGGGTCTTTCTTAAGGCACTTGATGATGATGCCGTCGTCCACGGACGTATCCACAACGCGCACCTTGTTGATGCCCAGCTCGGCGATCTGCTTGATCGTCGCCTTGGAGAGCGGCTCGAACGCGCGGGCCACCACGATGCCCTTGTCCTCGTCCACCGCGTCTTCCACCAAGACCTTGTTCTGGATCTCTTCCAGCGCTTCAGCTTCCTTGATGCTCAAGGTCTCGACCTTGTAGAACAGCTCCAGGATTTCCGCGTCGGAACCCGTCTTCTTCTCGTCCTTGTTGCCATCGATATTCGCGAGGGCGCGGAAGAACGTCGTCGTCAGGAACTTGCGGCGGCGCTTCTTACGATCGAGGTAGACATAGAGCATGTCGCTCGTGTCGAACTGCGCCTCATACCAGGAACCGCGGTCCGGGATGATGCGGAAGCTATACAGCATCTTGCCGTTCGCGTGCTGGCTGGCTTCGAAGGCCAGACCGGGCGAGCGGTGCAGCTGGCTGACGATCACGCGCTCGGCACCATTGATCACGAACGTGCCTTGCGGGGTCATCAGGGGCAGTTCGCCCATGAACACCTTCTCTTCTTTCGTGCCGCGCTCTTCCTGCAGGAGGAAGGTCACGTGCAACGGCGCGCCGAAGGTCACGCCTTCGCGCAAGCACTCGAGCCAGTCGAGCTTGGGCTCGCCGATCTCGTAACTATGAAAATCTAAAACTGTTTTGCCATCATAACTCTCAATCGGGAACACTTCCTTGAAGACGGCTTGCAATCCGAGGTTCTTGCGCTTGGACGGCGCACTCTCAGCCTGCAAAAACTCCCGGTACGAATTGCACTGCACCTCGATCAGATTCGGGGGTGCAATGACCTCTTTGATCTTGCCGAAATTGATACGTTCAGTCGCTTTCGATGGCATTTTTCGTTTTTGTTTGGCCGGTTTTACACTGTCCGGCCGTTGTTTATTCTTGAGACAACGGAAGGCAAGCCCTGGCATCCACTGCCAGGCTCGCCTGTCTCACCCAAATTCTACTGTCTACAGCCCCACCGGGTCATTTCACCGCGACCCGCCCTTGCGGACAAAAGGGGCGACAGGAACTGGGTCCTGTCGCCCGTGAACAAAAGGTTACTTGACCTCGACCTTCGCGCCGGCTTCTTCGAGCTTCTTCTTGGCGGCTTCGGCTTCTTCCTTCTTGCCACCTTCGATAATCGGCTTCGGAGCGCCTTCGACGAGAGCCTTGGCTTCCGCCAGACCCAAGCCAGCCTTCACTTCGCGAACGACCTTGATCACAGCGATCTTCTTGTCAGCCGGAACGGACACGAGGATCACGTCGAACTCAGTCTTCGCTTCGGCGGCGGGTGCAGCAGCACCACCGGCAGGAGCGCCAGCAGCGGCCACAGCCACAGGCGCGGCGGCGGTAACGCCCCACGCGGTCTCAAGTTGCTTCACCAAGTCTGCGGCCTCGATGACCGTCAGCTTGCCCAATTCTTCAACCAACTTTGCGATGTCTGCCATATACTGTTGTCTTTCAGTCTCGTCGCCACCGGCAGCCGCCGATGTTTTCTGTCCCAGGCCTGGGACCCGACGATTTACTATGTTGTAGGTTCATTGCTCACCCGGCTGACAACACCAGCAGCCGGGTGAAATTGTTTTTCAGGCTTATTCGCCTTTGTCTGCCTTCGCCTTGATGACACGAGCGAGCTGTGAGCCCGGCGTGTTGATAAGGGCGGCCAGCTTCTGCGCCGGGGCTTGCAGCACTCCGAGCAGCTTGCCACGCAACACATCGAGCGACGGCAGGTCGGCCAAAGCCACCACATCCTTCGCCTCGAGGCGCTGGTTGTTCAGATAACCGAACTTCAATTTCGGCTTGTCAAACTCGGCTTGGAAGCTCTTCACGACCTTCGCCGCTGCGGAGACGTCCTTCTGGCCCGTCACCACGGCGATCTGGCCGGCGAGGGAGCCATTCAATTCCGCCACACCCGCTTCCTTCGCGGCGATGCGGAAGATGGAGTTCTTGACGACGTGCACCTCGGCACCCGCGTTTTGCAAACGCTTGCGCAGCTCGGTGAACTGCAGAACGGTCATCTTCGTATAATCAACGACGATGAAGAACGGCGAAGCGTTCAAACGGAGGATGTATTCCTCACTGATAAATTTCTTTTCGGCACGCATGATATTCTCTTTGCCTCAGTTTGATGGTTAAGCGGCCACAGTGTTCAGATCACGCGTATCAATCGTGATGCCCGGGCTCATCGTGGCGGAGAGCGTCACGGAACGGACGAACACGCCCTTTACGCTGGACGGACGGGACTTCACCACGGCGTCGATGACGGCGCGCGCGTTTTCCTCGATCTGCTCGGCCTTGAACGAAGCCTTGCCTACGACCACATGCACATTCCCCGTCTTGTCGACCTTGTATTCGACGCGACCGGCCTTCACTTCGCGCACGGCCTTGGCCGTATCGTCCGTCACCGTACCCGTCTTCGGGTTCGGCATTAGACCGCGAGGTCCGAGGACCTTGCCCAGCTTACGGACTTCCACCATCGCTTCAGGCGTAGCCACCGCGACGTCGAAACCCGTCCAGCCGTCAGTGCATTGCTTGATCATATCCTCGAAACCGACGAACTCGGCACCAGCCGCTTTCGCTGCATCAGCGGAAGGTCCCGGCTTGGCGAAAACGAGCACCTTCACTACTTTACCGCTGCCGTGAGGCAGAGGAACTGTGCCACGAACCATCTGGTCAGACTGGCGCGGATCCACACCGAGGCGGAACGCGAGGTCCACAGTTTCATCGAACTTGGCTTTCGGGAACTTCACCAGAAGTTCCGCAGCCGCCTTGAGGGAGGTCGCCTTCTTGGGCACCGCCTCAAGCGCTTTCTTATAACGTTTGCTGGGCATTTTCTTTAGTGCGGTGCATGCGAAACCGGATTTACGGTTTCTCCCGCGTTAGTTGTTAGTCTTTGATCTCGATTCCCATGCTGCGGGCCGTACCGGCCACCACACGGAAAGCAGCTTCTTCATTGCGCGCATTCATGTCAGACAACTTCAGCTTGACGATGTCGAGCACCTGCTTGCGCGTCACTTTGCCGACCTTTTCCTTGTTCGGCGTCTTGGAACCGGAGGCGATGCCTGCGGCCTTCTTCAAAAGCACCGAAGCCGGGGGCGACTTGGTGATGAAAGTAAATGATTTGTCTTGGAACACCGTGATCACCACAGGGATGATCAAACCCGCTTGGTCTTTCGTGCGGGCATTGAACTCTTTGCAGAAGCCCATGATGTTCACACCATGCTGACCGAGGGCCGGCCCCACGGGAGGAGCCGGATTCGCCTGACCGGCAGGGATCTGCAACTTGATCTGACCAGTAACTTTCTTCGCCATAAAATCTGTTCGTTATTCTTGACTCTAAATCTCTCAGGCCTTCTCCACCTGCCAGTATTCCAATTCCACTGGCGTGTTCCGGCCGAAAATATTCACCGTCACCTTCAACTTGCCACGCTCCGGCTCGATCTCTTCGATCACGCCGCTGAAATTCAGGAACGGACCGTCGTTGATCTTCACCGTCTCGCCCACATCGAACTGCACCTTCGGACGTTCCGAATCTTCCGCGTCCGCGATCTGCGACTTGATCGACTCGATCTCATCCGCCGGCGTCGGAGACGGACGTTCGCCGCCCACGAAACCGATGATGCCCTGCGTGTCCCGGATGAAATACCACGGCTTCTCGATCGGGCGGCCGCTGTCATCCAGCAAAATCATATGCACGAACACATAACCGGGATACAACTTCCGGTTCGTGACCGTCTTCTTTCCATTGCGCACTTCCGCCACCTTCTCCATCGGCACGAGCACCTCATGGATATACTCGCCCATCTCTTCGGGCTTGATGCGCTTCTCGATGCTGTCCTTGACCTTCTGCTCCTGCCCGGACAGCGTATGAATCACAAACCACTGGCTTTTCATCGGCAAAATTCAGTTTTTATTGTTACAGGCTCATTAGCCACTTGACCAGCCACAGCACGACTGCATCCGCCATGACTGTGAAACCGCCCAACAGCACGATGGATACCAGCACCACCAGCGTGGAACCTTTCAGTTCCTCGACGGTCGGCCACGAGCACTTGCGCAACTCCTCCTGCGTCTCACCCACATACGCACCAAAACGCAGCAAGTACCCTTTGCTCCAGAGAACGCCGATGACGGCGATCAACAGGACCAACCCGATTATTGTTGGCAAATACTCTTTCACAATCACTTCACCTAACAGCTTTGGCGGAGAGGGAGGGATTCGAACCCCCGTTGGCGGTTAAGCCAAAGCGGTTTTCAAGACCGCCGCAATAGACCACTCTGCCACCTCTCCAGCTTAAGCTTTTGGCAGGGCGGGAGGGACTCGAACCCCCAACCGACGGTTTTGGAGACCGCTACTCTACCAATTGAGCTACCGCCCTAAAAACTTTGCCTGGAGTAGTTCTTCGCTCTCAGTTTTCCTGACGTTTTTGGAGACGAAACGAGAGTCAGGAGAGATGTTCCACTCCCCCGACCCCCGCATCCAAGTTTATTTGATTAAGCCACCGCGATCACTTCGCTCACGCGACCGGCGCCGATGGTGCGACCACCCTCGCGGATCGCGAAGCGTTGGCCCTTTTCCATAGCGACCGGAGCGAGCAACTCGATGTCCACGGAGACGTTATCACCAGGCATCACCATCTCCACGCCAGCGGCGAGGTGAACAGTGCCCGTGACGTCAGACGTGCGGAAGTAGAATTGCGGACGATAGTTGGTGAAGAACGGCGTATGACGGCCACCCTCTTCCTTCGTCAGCACGTACACTTCAGCCTTGAACTTCGTGTGCGGCTTGATGGAACCCGGCTTCGCGAGCACCATACCACGTTCGACCTCTTCCTTCTTCGTGCCACGCAGCAGAACGCCGACGTTGTCACCAGCAGAAGCCTTGTCGAGCAGCTTGCGGAACATTTCGATGTCCGTAGCCGTCGTCTTGCGAGTATCCTTCAAACCGACGATCTCAACTTCAGACATACGATCAAGGACACCACGCTCAACACGACCGGTCACCACAGTACCACGGCCTTCAATGTTGAACACGTCTTCGATGCACATCAAGAACGGCTTGTCGATTTCGCGTTCCGGCAACGGAATCGCGGTGTCGATCGCGTTCAGCAAGTTCTGGATGGCCGCTTCACCTTCCGGCTTGGCCGCCATGGCCGCCGTAGCGGAACCACGGATGATCGGGGTCGTGTCGCCCGGGAATTGATACTTGCTCAGGAGATCACGGATCTCCATCTCGACGAGGTCGAGGAGTTCCGTGTCGTCCACGAGGTCGACCTTGTTCAAGAACACCACGATAGCGGGCACACCAACCTGACGGGCGAGCAGGATGTGCTCACGGGTCTGAGGCATCGGGCCGTCAGCGGCGGAAACCACCAAGATTGCGCCATCCATCTGCGCAGCACCGGTGATCATGTTCTTGACGTAGTCAGCATGGCCCGGGCAGTCAACGTGCGCGTAGTGGCGCTTGTCGCTCTCGTATTCCACGTGAGAAGCAGCGATCGTCACCGTCTTGCTGTCATCACGCACCGTACCACCCTTGGTGATATCGGCGTAGCTGATCGGAGGAGCCATACCCTTACGGCTCTGCACAGCCACGAGGGCGGCGGTCAAAGTGGATTTGCCATGGTCAACGTGACCGATTGTGCCGACGTTAACGTGCGGTTTCGTTCTCTGGAATGATTCCTTAGCCATCGCGCTTATTTATTTAGTTGTTCTTACTTAAGTTTACAGACCAGTTATCAGTCAAAAACTGGAGCCCATGACCGGGTTTGAACCGGTGACCTCGTCCTTACCAAGGACGTGCTCTGCCAACTGAGCTACATGGGCAGCTATTCTGTCAATAGTCGCCCAAAGAGACGAAAAAAACGCCATCAACCTTAGCTTTCGCTCCGGTTTAGGTTAGATGACTGTTTCTTTATTTCTACTTTTTACGACCCAATATTCCGTGCAGAGTAAAAGACCGGCAAGCAAAGTCAAAATCTTTTTTCCACGAATTATTAACACCTCAGAATATCACACTCTTCCTCATCTGCATCTTTCCAGTTTCTTCATTCCAAGAGGCCGAACTTCGGCTTTATTCTTCATTCTGCGGCTTGTTACCCGGCTTCCGCCATTCCGTCTTCGGCGGCTCCGGCAGACCCAAAACCGTATAAGACGTCCGGAAATGCATCTTCGCCACCTGCCCCAGCTTCTCATCCCCGAACTTCTTCACATACTCCTTCCCCGCCTCGACCACCGCCGCCGAGGCACCTTTCGGAAACTTTAACCCGTAAAGCCGCTCCATCCCCGACAACCGCTTCACAAATTCATCCCGCGATAAGATCGACGCCGCCGCCACCGCGATATCCGCCTCCGCCTTATGCCGTTGCACCAGCTCGATCCCCTTGCCCAACTCCATCATCGCCTTCGCCACCGTGCTCTTCGTGGAAGCAAACTGATCACTGATCGCCCGCACCGGCGGCGGTACCAGCAAGTCCTTCTGCGCCAACAAGTTCTCCACCACCCGCGCATGCCCCCAAGCCAGCAAACTGTTCACACTCCCCATCTTCCGATGCAACCGGTTGTAAGCCTCATTCCCGATTGGCACCACGCTATAAATGCACCCCTTCGTGTTCTTGATCAAATCCGCCAACTCCGCCATCTTCTTATCACTCGAAACCGTCTTGGAATCCCGAATCCCAGAATCCGCCCACGCCTTAATTACTTTTTCGTTAACGTAAACCCCAGCCACACAGAGAGGCCCGAAGAAATCGCCCTTACCGCTTTCATCAATACCAATCCGCGCCGCATAAAACTCCGGGTCCAGATCCGCCTCATACCCGATTTTCGCCTCCCCAAGAATGTCTGGCTCCAAGATGAACTTCACCAAGTCATCCGTCCCCTTCCCCTGCACCACCAGCTTCCCGCTCTCGTAATACACCACGTTCACCGCATCATTCGCCGCCGCGAACCGCGCATACGGCACCGTTCGCTCCAAGTAACCGCGCTCATCTAGGATGCCGCGCAACTTGTCCGCCTGCTCCGTAGTGAGCTTGCAAGTATAGTTGGTCAATGCTTTCACGCGTGACCGAAGGTAAACAAATCCCCTCCCCTCTGTCGATACTGCCGCACCATTCCCCTTTCCTCCTTCTCCATCACGGGAGAAGGATTGAGGATGAGGGTGCCCCCGTTGAGCTCCGCCAGCCCAAACCTCGGCACATGCACACAAGTGCCGAGGAAATCTACCAAATCCCCCAACCCACCCTTGCCAGTCCCGTCAGGGACTTCTCGAGAATAGCCCACCGTTTCAACGGTGGGGCCTGCCCACCTCGAAACCCAGTCCCGCCCGGGACGAAAGTACCGCCGCCCCGCCCCTGCACTGATTCCCTCCCGTTCATTTCCGTTCGCGTATTTTCACCCGGCTCTTAGTCGGAGTCGAGCACGTCGCGGTTAATCCCCTTCTCCCTTTTGAAAACCTCTCAAACTAACCAATGCATCATCCCGTTTTCGATTTAGAGCTTCGTCATTGAAACGGGTGTGATTTTAAATAGGTGATGTCCGGGATGTTCGCCGTAGCACGGTGCCTCGTGCTGCCGGATTCCAGCCGGCAGTCCGCGACGTCCGCCGTAACCCACCAACTTTCCCTCACCCGTTTGAAATCACACCCCAAAATCTCCCCTCTCTTCCTTGCCACTTGCTTTCCTGTCATGAACGGGAATAACTTCGTCCCACAGGGATTAAACATATGCAGTCGAACCAAAACGCCTAATAACTGACCCTCGTCATCGTCGGTATGATACGACCAGTCGCGCTCAGTTTTCTGCTGCTTGCCTCCTTGCTGACCAGCTGCGTCCACGACCGGAAAGATGCCCGGCATCGACGCCTGGAGCCTGCCGCTCCCTTGCGCGTCATCATTACCCAAGATCAATGCGCTGTCCTGCGGTTATCCACCGGATATATCGCCTTATTTATCGTAAAAGATTCCCCTACCACCTATTATGGCGGATACTATTCCAAGACAGGCACCTTTGGCTGGCCCCGTCCTGCGGCTGATGGCATTGTCGAGGCTTCCGGCACCATTTCGATTCAAGGCGTCAAACTCCGTTTGCAAAGTGTCAGCGAGTTTGCCGTTGAAGTGGCCCTGACGGATTCAAATGCTGCCGTGACCGGCCTGGCGGTTGGTCCGTGGACCGGGGTGGGTGACGTCCGCGTTGATCAGCTCACTTACCTCACAGATCGGCGATGAAACCCTATTTCTGGCTATTGCTAAACCAACATCGATTCATGATGAGCATAAAGACTTCAACGGCAAAAACGTTCTCTCTGATCAGTTTGGGGCTCGGCCTTACGTTGATTTTGCTGGCTGGCTGCCAGACTCCAAAATCAGCCTCACAGAATGCGATCCTTGAGCAGGAGAATGAAGCCCACAGAATCGATACCGCTCGTTTATATGCACTCATGGGCATCAAAGCTCGCAGTTACAGTTTCGAGCTTAAACCGGATGAGGTGTTGGCGGTGCGTTTTCACGGCCAAAAAATGGCGTGGACGTAAAAGATGATACATTTACCCACGAGATTACTTACCCAGTGTTTGTGCAGATGAATAAAAACTATCCGACCTTCGAGCCTTTGTCCGGGAAGCGGTATTTAGATATCGAAATACTGGAACCCGGAACGTCTTGGAACCCCGACCAAAGAAAAATCTCCGTCCGGATGCCGGGTCTCATGAGATTCTTTTACTTTCCAGAGCCTTCGCAAGGCGCGACCACAGGCCTCACGCCCAAACTGTGGATAAAGCGTGACGAGAAGAATCACCGCCTGCTGGAAATCAAATACAGTTATAAAAATGGCGAGGCGCGCAAACTGACCATCGATGCCGAGATCAAGCAAAGCAAGCAACCTGAATGAGAAAACTCATGCGTAAGCAACGTCGCTTTGCCGCCATTTCTCTCTCAGCCATCGGCAATTTGCTATTTCCCTCCTGTTCCAAACCCCCTTCCATTCATTCTCTGTCTTCCGCCGTTAGAGCGGTTTAAAAAATGATGTAATGGAGTGGAGCTAGGATTTTCAGTTAAGGCGAGGCTTTGGTGAAGGAGCAGGTTGAGGTTTCCCTTAACCATTACTCATTCCTTCGTCATGAACCCCGCACCCTCAAGGTCGTGGTCGAACTTCGTCATTGGTCATTTTCTTCAACCTCCCCTTCCCCTCACTGCTCAAAAAATCCCTCTTCGCTCTCCGCCTCTCTACCGGCATTGCTTTCAAGAGCGCATACGTCGCCCAGCACGTTGCCGAATACGAAATGAACTGATCCTGCCCATAGGGAAATCCGCTCTCAAACATCGGCTGCTGGCTCCGCGTCCGCTTCTTCACATACCACGAGCCATCGCTCTTCTGCTCCCGCAATAAATACTCCACCCCGCGTTTGTATTCCGCTGATGCCACCGTGATGGCACCCGTATCCACCAATGCTGCCAGAGCAGTCCCCGTCGCATACGCATCGCTATCGAGAAACCCCATCTGCCCCCACCCACCATCCTTGCGTTGCTCACTCAACAACTTCTTCACCTCTACTTCCATCGCCTCTCGCTGCTCCAGCAAATGCAACGCCCTCAGCCGATACACCCGATCCTCCGTATCCTCCGCCGGAGTCTTCAACAGCCACTCCTCCGCTTTCACCAAGCTCTCGCGAATATCTTCCGCCTTTCCGTAATTCTTAAGCGCCCGCAATGCCAGAAACGTCACCGTGAAAGAACTTCCCACCGTCGGTGAACGCGCCGGTGAAGTCTCCCAATTGCCCGACCGTTGTTGCTGGCTCAGAAAAAACTCCACTGCTCCATCTGTGACCGCATCCCGCTCCCAGCCCGCCACCTGCAACATCCACAACGCATGCCCCGGCCCATCCGCCGTGTTGCTCACCGAGAATCCCTTTTTGAACCGCGGCTGCTCCGTCACCAATTCGTGATAAGCCCGCTCCAGCTGATCCTCCAAACTGTTTCTTTGCAGGCGAAACCCATGTACCCACGCCTCATTCAAAGCCATCGCCGCATGCGCCCCATGATGACACGTGAAACAATCCTTCGCCTTCAAAGTTTGCGCCGCACTCCGCTCGATCAATGGCAGAGCCCGTCCGATTGCCCTCCGCAATTCCACCTGCGAAATCGTTTCCGCTCCCTCCACCTCACCTAAACCTGCCCACCCCATCCAACCGACCAATACGGCCAGCAAGACGAAGCGGCTTAAACAGGCAGATGACATACTTCTATTTATCTCGCAACACGACACAACGCAACCGCGATTTACTCGTAGCGCACGCTTCCAGCGTGCGGGTTACAGCAGCATCCTGCTGCGTCTCCGAACGCAGCAGCCGAAGTAAGAAGGCTCTAACCTTCCCCTTTGGACGTTTCTTCCTCCTTCTCCCTCACGGGAGAAGGATTGAGGATGAGGGTGCCCCCGTTCGATGTTCATTCCCCCCGTCCTCGTTCTCGTCGTCGTCCTCGCCCCCTTCGCCACCTTCGCACCCTTCTGTTAAAACTCCGTGCCCTCCGTGTCTCCGTGGTTCAACCACCCGAAACCACAAATCCCCGCTCCCGCTCCTTCTCCTCCCGATGCATCCGCCGCCGCGCCGCCAATAAATCCGCCCGCCCCAGATATCCCACTACCTTTCTCGGATTCGCCCGCGAAACCACCGGCAACCGCCCCACATGATGCTCCAGCATGCGTGCCAACGCGTCATTCAGCACCTCATCCGGAAACGCCACCACCGTCTCGCGACGAATCAGCGCACTCACCAACCGATTCCCGCCTTCCCCCCTCTCCAATGCCCGCAGCAAGTCACCCCGCGTCACTATGCCCACCAGCAATCCCTCACCTTCCAACAATAGAATCGCCTGTCTCCGGCATACCGCCGCCTCACCGCGCTCCAGCCGATCCTGCAACTCCTCGATTGTCGTATGTGCTGGCACCTGCGCGAAGTCCTTCCCCATCACATCCTGCACCCGCAACAACGAGAACTGATCCACCTGATACTCCTGCGTGATGTGCTGCCCTCGACGAGCCAGTTTCTCTGTGAGAATGGAACGCTTCAAAAACATCACCGTCACAAAATACGCCGTCAGGCAACCCGCCATTAGCGCCGGCAACGCATTGAAATCATGCGTCAGCTCCAGCAGGAAGATCACACTCGTCAGCGGTGCCCGCATCGCCCCCGTCATCATTGCCGCCATGCCCACCATGGCCCACAAACCAGGATCATGCACCGGCAGCAAACCCGCCGTGATCATCCCCAACCCGCCCCCGATCATTAGTAACGGCGCCAACACACCACCCGACGTCCCCGAGCCCAACGCCACCGACCACACCAACGCCTTTAGCATGATCAAACTCACCACTGCCCCCATCACCATCTCACCACGCAACAAAGCATGAATGCTCTCGTAGCCGACACTCATCACGCGCGGATCAAAGTAACCCGCCACACCTACCACCACTGCACCGATCGCCGGCCACCACATCCAATGCACCTTCAATTTCCCAAACAGATCTTCAAACCGATACACGAGCGATGTCGCCAGAATCGCCCCCACGCCTACTACCGCCCCGATGAGCGCCGCCCAGCCCGTCCAGCTCGCCCCCAAGTCACTATGCTTCACCACCTCAAACACCGCGCCCTCGCCCAGCAAACCCTTCCGACACACGAACGCTACCAGAGCCGAAATCGTCACCGGGATCAAACTGCGCGGCCGCCACTCGAACAACAGCAACTCTACCGCCAGCAGAACTGCGGCTACCGGTGTCGCGAACACCGCGGACATCCCGCCAGCCGCACCCGCCACCAACAACGTCTTCCGCTCCACCGCCGTCAGATGAAAGAATTGCGCGAAAAGCGAACCGAACGCCCCACCCGTCATGATGATCGGCCCCTCGGCACCAAACGGTCCGCCCGTGCCGATGGAAATAGCCGAGGACAACGGCTTTAAAATCGCCACCTTCGGCTTGATCAAACTGCGCCCCAAAAGAATCGCCTCCAATGCCTCCGGAATCCCATGCCCCCGGATCTTCTCCGAGCCATACCGCGCCATCACCCCGATGATCAACGCCCCGATCACCGGCACCGCAATGACCCAAACACCCAAATGATGCTGCTCCAGCGCCGCCGGCTCCGTGGACCACCGTTGAAAAAACGCCAGATTCGTGAACAAAGCGATCAACCACAACAACACCTTCGCCAGCAAAGCACTCAACACCCCGATCGGCACCGCCAACGCGGCCAACAGCCACAACCGGTTATCCACCACAAAATCACCCAACGGTTCAGGCCCCTCATCCGCATCCGCAGCAATACGTAACGACATAGGTCACCATAAATATATCGTATTGCGATATATTTCAATAACAGCCTCAAAAATACCAAACCAGCCGGATAACCGAAAAATCACATACAGCCATTGGCCCAACGGGCCAAAAGACTCCAGCCCAGGGCAATGATCGTATCCAAACGATCATTGCCCTGGGTTACACACGCCAAAAATACAGTGCCCTGTAGGGGCACAAGAACCTCTCATCCGATGCCACCTGCACCCCAGAGGGCACACTATTTCTCTCCTCCCTCTGGATTTACTCCCTCCCTTTTGCCAAACTCCCCCCCATGGCCAGCACCTTGCGCACAGTCTCCACGGAAGATTACCAGCTCCTCGCCTCCTTCCGTTACGCCCTCCGCCGTTTCCTGCGCTTTAGCGAAGAAGCCGCGCTCTCCGCTGGCATCACACCTCAACAACATCAGGCTCTGCTCGCCATCAAAGGCTTTCCTGGACCTGGAATCATCACCATTGGAGAACTCGCCGAACGATTGCAGATCCAGCACCACAGCGTCGTCGGCCTTACCAACCGTCTTGCGTCCCTGAAACTCGCCCGTAAAGTCCGCAGCCAGGAAGACCGCCGCCTAGTCTGCCTCCAACTTACGCCCAAAGGAGAAGAAATCCTCGCCACCCTCTCCTCCGCCCACCGCGAACAACTCCGCCGCATGGGCCCCGAAATGAAAACCGTCATCTCCAAACTCGCCGAGTAGCTACTCGCAACGTCCTCGGCCTCGTCGTCGTCCTCGCACCCCAATCCAAAGCAGCCGACGTGAGGAGGCTCTTGCTCATAAGGAATGACTCATGCCCAATTGAGACATTGATTCATTGCTCATTCCTTGGTCATTCGGATTTCGTCATTAGCCATCCGAAAAGTATCCCATCACGATATATTTGCATTCCTCCCCCGCCCTGCTAGCTTCCCGCTCCTTTTTGATATGCTAGGTAAAACAGACAGGAAAACCAGCTTCGAACTCGGCCCCGGCGGTCACGCGGAGAAACTCATCTCCGGCATCGCCGCGTTCATCGGCATCCTCTGCGTGCTCGGCCTCTCCTCTTTATTTCTGAGCGATGCCGGACTGCCCCTCGTCGTCGCCTCCATGGGCGCATCCGCTGTACTGCTCTTCGCCGTCCCTCATGGTCCGCTTTCACAGCCTTGGCCACTCATCGGCAGCCACGCCATCTCCGCTTTCATCGGCGTCACCGTCACCCGCTTTTGCCACTATCCGCTTGTCGCCAGTGGACTCGCCGTAGGTCTGGCCATCATCGTCATGTATTATCTCGGCTGCATCCATCCCCCCGGTGGCGCGACCGCCCTCACCGCTGTTTTGGGCGGCAGCCAGATTCATGATCTCGGCTACCTCTTCGTCCTCCTCCCGGTATTGTTGAACACCAGCATCCTGCTCCTCACCGCCATCGCCCTGAACTGGTTTTTCCCCTGGCGGCGTTACCCCACTTTCCTGCAACCTCATCCCGTCACGAAACCCATCGATCCCGCCATCTCCCCGGAACATCTCTCCTACGCCCTGAAACAGATGGGCTCCTTCATCGACGTCACCGAGGAAGACCTTGCCGAGATCTACGAGCTCGCCCGCCAACACGCCCAAGGCTCCCACCTGCAACCCGAGCAGATCAAACTTGGTGGCTGCTACTCTAACGGCGCCACGGGCGCAGCCCTCTGCATCCGCCACGTCGTTGATGAATCACCCGATGGCCAAATCGTCATCTTCCGCACCGTAGCCGGTGAAAACCGCCGCCGCGCCGAAAGCTGCACCAAAGCCGCCTTCGCCCTCTGGGCCAAAGAAATCGTCCCCCCTCGCGAAAAAACCATCATCACTGAGAAACTCTGACACTCATAATCTTCCTCCACCCCTTCCCATATCTGTGTGATCCTGTTTCATCCGTGGCTAACTATTCCCCCGTTCGCTGTCCGCTGTTTCCGTTTTAATTATTGGCCCTTCCCGCTCCACTCACTACTTTGCAGCCGATGTCGTCACCGGCTTTCCCAGTCGCCAATCTGCTCGCATGGTTCCGCGCATACGCCCGCGACCTTCCCTGGCGCCGCACCACCGATCCCTACGCCATCTGGGTCTCCGAGATCATGCTCCAGCAGACGCAGGTGAAGACCGTCATTCCTTATTGGGAACGCTGGATGCGCGAACTCCCCACCATCCAATCACTCGCTGAAGCCCCCGAACAAAAGCTGCTGAAACTCTGGGAAGGCCTCGGCTACTACACCCGCGTCCGTAACCTCCAAAAAGGCGCACTCCAAATCATCGAGCGCCACGACGGCAAATTCCCTACGACACATGAAGACATTCTCGCCCTCTCCGGCATCGGCCGCTACACCGCCGGAGCCATCGGCAGCATCGCTTTCAACCAACCCGTTCCTTTGCTGGACGGCAACGTCATCCGCGTCCTCACCCGCTTCTATGGCATCAGTGAAAACGCGAAAGAAAAGGAAACCACGAACCGTCTGTGGGCAATAGCCGAGGAACTAGTCACCGAAGCTTTCAAACTCCCCGCAGCTCCCATCTCCCTCTCCTCCAATAGGGAGGCCGAACTTCGGCAGGAGAGGGCCGGGGAGAGGAGGCCTAATAAATCGGATGCCAAGCGCACCTCGAAAGAACATAGCGCGTCCAACCTCCTTCTCCCCTCGGAGGGGAGAAGGATTGAGGATGAGGGGTGCCAGTCTTCGGGAAAACCATCCTCCGGCACCAACTGTTCGCACCTCAACCAATCCCTGATGGAACTCGGTGCCACCATCTGCACCCCCATCGCGCCCGCCTGTCTCCTTTGCCCTCTGCAAAAAGCCTGTATCGCGAATCGCGACTCACGCCAGAGCGAACTCCCCAATCTCGGCGAACGCGCCGCCGCTACCCAGCGCCGCTTCTTCGCCTACGTCATCCAGCAAGGACCTAAAGTCCTCGTCCGCCAACGCCCCACTGGCGTCGTGAACGCTGGCCTCTGGGAATTCCCAAATATTGAAGTGGAACTGAAAACCAAAGACCCGCTAAACGCCGCGCAACAAGCCTGGAGCCAAGCCTTCACGACAACCGAACCCCTCTGCACCATCAAACACTCCATCACCCGCTACCGCATCACCCTCGAAGCTTTTCGTGCAGAAATAAAACCGCGCGCCGAACTCCCCGCCGAACTCGGTGAATGGTATCCTCTCGATAAACTCCACGACCTCCCCTTCACCAGCGCCCACGGCAAGATCCGCAAGAAGCTGCTGGGGTAAGTAAAACTGCAACTCGTCTTAGACGTCGCGATCGATTTCAGACTAATAAAAAACCGGCCAGAGGATCTCTCCCATGACCGGTTCTGAAAATCGGTTTCCGCTTACCTCTTCGGCATCGTGGTCGTCTTTTTCTTCGCCGCCTTCGGCTCCGTCTCAGGTGAACCATTCACGCCGAAATCGAAGATTTTCCCGCCATTATCATTCGCCACCATGAAGGGTCCGATGCTAGTGGTACCGCCATAAAAGAATCCATACTCACCATTAGCCAAATCTTCACGGGGCGTGACCTTGTATACGCCCGAAGCCAGCTTCTCCAAATCAAATGAACGCACCGCCTTTTCATCCGGTCCGGACTTGGAACCACCATAGATGTTGAACGATCCCACGATCAGTTTCCGCACATTCTGCTTCGCATCCACCTTGAACTGCGCCAGTGTGAATTCGTTTGCACTCGTCACCGAGTTGTTGTCGCTCAATCCGCCCTGGGTCTTCTCAAAATAAAAGTAAAACACCGGCTTGCGATTAGTCGTCTGAGTATTCGCCTTCGCACTGCGGATCACCGCTTCGCGATTCGCCGATTGCCCATACGCAGCGAAAAACGCCACCCCCGACCGCACTTGATTATAGACGGATGGCTCAAGCATCGTCATCTTCGGTTTGCCGTCCACCTCTTCGTAAATCCAGATGCCCGCCTCATGCGGTGAACTGGGGTTGTTCACGTCACCCGACGCCATCTGGCCGCCAGCCACCTGCCCGGCCGACGTCATCGCGATCATCGCCTGGATCACATTGTCTGTGACACCTGCGCTCTTGAGTTCTCCCAATCCTTTGATGCTGACGTCATAAGTGCCTTTGGAACTGCGTATCTTCTCCAGCAACACACCCTCACCCAGCCCCAACTTCTGCATCTCGATTACAGCAGCGTTGTTCAACGCCTCCGCGGCACGAGCCACCACGGGGTTGAAAATAATTGCGGCAGCAACCGCCATCAGGCACCAAAATTTCCGTAGCATCTTCTATAACTCCTTAATGATTGAATGTTAAAACCTTAGGATACCGGTTATAAAACCGCCAAACCAGCAAAAAAATCAGCCCGGCTGGCTTATACCACCCCCAGCTCCAAAACCGTACTGCATCGCAGACAATTCATCCGCTGTCGCCCCGTCTCATATCGGACATCTTCGGATGCCACTTGGGCTGGTGTCCCCCCTTTCGTCAGCCCATAACTCCAGCATGCATCAAACGCCTCCTCATGCTTCTCCCCACACTGTTTGCAAGTCCACATAACGAAACATTTACCGATTCCCCCTCAACAAGACTTACCATTCGAGATGTAAAACGTAACGTCCTCCTCAAACCGCCATGGAAAACTGCGAGGCGTCCATCGTTCATCCCTCTCTTCTAATGAGGCTGAGCATTACCCATAAGTGGTCACCAGCGTCCAACCAACGGGAACTCCCTTATCAAGGTGGGGCAAAGGCGGCTTGTCCCGATTCTTTGTCGGAACCTCTTTGCCCTAACTTTGGTCTTCACCGCCGTATCCTCAAATGGAACCGGCCTTCGCAAAACCCAACCCTCTCTGTCCCTAGTCTGATCATTCCACACTTTATAGACTTGTGGGTAATGCTCAGCAACGAGGAGAGGGATCGAGGGTGAGGAGTGAGCACGCCGAGCGCTTAACAAGCACTACAATATCACGCCATCTCCAATCCCCGCATCGTTCCCGTGCTCGTCGCAAATTTGTCCGTCTCCAACCCCATCCGTTGCAACATGCTCACGAACAGGTTCGGCAACGGATAATTGTGCACCGTATCAAACGCCAGATGCTGACCGTGCTTGAACCCGCCACCCGCGAAGAGCACCGGCAGATTCGTCGTCACATGCGTGTTCGCATTGCCGAGATTCGAACCGTACAAAATCATTGAGCGATCCAGCAGCGTCTCGCCCTGTTCCTTGATGCCCTTCAGCTTGCCGAACAATTCCGCCAGCAACTTCATGTGCCATTCATCGATCGCCTTCAACTGTGCCAGCTTCTTGTCGTTCTTACCATGATGCGACAGACTGTGATAACCATCCGTGATGTGCATGTCGTCCAGATCCAGCACCGGTGAATTCACGCTATCCAGCAGCAACGTCACCGCCCGTGAGGAATCCGTTTCAAACGCCAGCCGCGCCATCTCATACATCAGACGCACCTTCTCCATATATTCCGCCGGGCTGGCCGGATCGAGCGGTGCCGCCACCGGCGCTTTCGGCTTCGGCCGATTCTCCCACTCGCGCGACATCACCATCCGCTGCTCCAATTCGCGCACACCCGTGAGGTATTGGTCCAAGCGATCCTTGTCCCGCACCCCGAGATCGCGTTGCAGCGACTTCGTCTGGTCCGCCACCGCGTCCATGATGCTCTCGCCCAGTTGCAATTTCCGCACCTGCTGCGCCACCTGCTCCTTCGAGCCTTGCAGGAACAGCTTCTTGTAAACACTCACTGCGCTCTCTTCACACGGAATGAGCACGCCGCCACCCGTCCATGAAAGACTGCGAGAACCCTGTTGCACGTTCACGCCGAGCGTCATCGTCGGGAACCGCGTCAGATGCCCGATGCGCTCACCAATGTATTGATCCAGCGAGATCGTGTTGCGGAAACCGCCACTGCCCGGATGCGGTGCCGCCGTGAGGAAGCAGTTATCCGCCGGATGCCCGCCATCCACATCCGGATGCCACACCCCGCTGAACACCGTGAAATCTTTCCGATACGCCTGCAACAACTCGAGATACGTCGAAGCCTTGTAATCCTTGCCCGCGCCGGTCGGGAAGAAATTCTCCGGCAACAGACCCAGGTTATTGCACACGCCCAGCATACGACGCGGCGCTTGCTTGGCCGCCGCACTCTCCGCCGCGTTCAGAAACGCCGGCGTCATCGCCTCGAGCATCGGCAAACCCAGCAACACACCCGCCGCCTTCAGGAACTGGCGACGCGGCAAAGCCCGTTTCGTGGAGATGAACGAGCCGAACATATCGGATTGCTTGCTATTCATGTGCTTCTAAATATTTATGCCACGTTTTTCCATCCACTGCCAACGCTCAATTACTTATTCCGGAACAAATCACTCTGCACGATCGATTGAATCACCGAGCGCACGCCGTAATGGCTCGAGCTCGCGCGATCCAATATCTCCTCCACCTCGGCGCGATCACCAAATCGCACCGCCGCACCCGTTCCGTAAACCACCAATTGCCGCGTCAGGTTCCGCGCGATCTGCCGGTCATCCTTCAGCAACAATTCCTTCAAGCTCTGGATGTCTTGGAACTTCCCGCCATTGTTCGGCAATTCCCCGCTCGCATCCACCACCGGCCCCGGATGGAACGTGAACGGCTGCCCGTTCTTGCCATAGCCCGGCACCACATTATTCGTGCTGCCCAGCGCGCGATACTCCGTCCGCCAGCCGCCCATCACATCGAAGTTCTCCAGCGCGAAACCCGCCGGATCGATCTTCGTATGGCAGCCCGCGCACGTCGCCAGCTCGCGATGTTTCTCCAGCTGTTGACGGATCGTCACCGCTCCGCGCGTGTCTGGCTCAATCGCTGGCACACTCGGCGGCGGAGGCGGTGGCGGCTTACCGATGATCCGCTCCATGATCCACACGCCGCGCAAGACCGGCGAGGTCGTCGTGCCATTCGCCGTCACCTTCAGCACACTCGCCTGCGTCATCAATCCGCCGCGCACACTGCCCTTCGGCAACGGCACGCGCCGCAGATGAATCCCCTCCACCGGCGGCAGGTCGTAATGCTTTGCCAACCGCTCGTTCAACATCGTGAAGTCGGACTTGATCAGGTTCCGCGACGGCAGATCGCTCTTCAACAATTCCGCGAAGAACATCTGCGTCTCATCCACCGCGTCTTCCACCAATGCATCATCGAGGTAATAGTCAGGATACAACGTCGCATCCGGCGAGGTCGCGCTCGCATGCCGCAGATCCAACCAGTAATCCAGGAACGAGTTCACGAACTTCTGCGCCTTAGGATCTTTCAAAAGCCGGTCGGTTTGTGCCCGTAACATATCTGGATGCCCCAGCTTGCCCTTCGCTGCCAGCGAACGCAGTTCCGCATCCGGCGCCGAGTTCCAGAGAAAATACGAGAGCCTAGAGGCGAGCGCGTAATCATCCAGCTTGCCCGGCTTCTCCTCCAGCGTCACAAATCCCGGCGAGCACAATACACCCGAGTAACCAGCGATCATCGCCTCCATGAACTTGCTCCCCGAACCCATCGCCGTATGGATGACCTTCAGGAACCGCTGCACATCCACCTCCTCCACGGGCCGTCGATACGCTTGCGCCATGAAATTCCTCAGCAACCGCTCCGCATCCGTCTTCGGATTCTTCGATTCCACCGTAATCTGCTTCTTCGCATCCACCTTCAGCGGCAGATCGCCGAAGAGCAACTTCTGCGTCTTCGTAAGCTTGTCATCATAGATCGGCCCCTCGACCTCCAGCCAGCGATACGCCACACCCGGTTGCCCTTCCTTCGTCGCCAGCGGATTCTTCCAAGCGGGCGGACGTGACCGGAACAAACGCACGGGGTCCGGCCTCACCGTCTCACCTTCCAGCAACCACGCTTGCAATTCATGCACACCCGGCTCGATCTGTGCATCGAAACCACCCAGCTTGCGCAAGAGTCGCGGCGGCGTCTCCGCATAGACCTCCACCGGTTCCGCGCGACGCCCGATCGAGGTGTTCGTGCGATCCGGCGTCCACCACCGCGCCTGGCTTATCGGTGCCGCCCAGAACGTGTAAGCCGAGATGCGCAGCTTGTAGAAACCCGCTGCGGGCGCTTTGAAATTCGTGAACTTGATCTCCAGCGGCTCATACGCGCTCGCCACCACACCGATCCCCTCCTGTTCGCGGATCGCCGGATTCTTATCCCCCACCGTCACCGGAGCCGTCCCCTCCAGCACATCCTTCTGCGCCGTGTAATTCAGCATCGGAAACGTCGCGCGTTCGGGACTGCGATTGAACTCGCTGAACTTCAGCTTACCCGTAAAAGACCGCTGATCCCGCGCGTAGTAACGATTCGTCGTCGTTGGCACCTTCAACGCCTGCGCCTTCACCACTTCTTGCAGCGCATAATCCGCCGCCTGCAAATACCGCGCGAGCTGAACATGCGAGACATCCAGCGCCTCACCCACCTTGTTGAAGCGATGCGATTCTCCATCCTCTGGCAACATCTCCTTCACTTGAAGCCACGGCGCACCCAACAGATCCCGCAGTGAATTCTCATACTCATACCGGTTCAGCCGACGCCACACCGAGCGCCCCACCGTCTTCGCGCGCTCCTCATCTGCCGCCACCATCGTCTCCGTCAGCGCCTCGATGAACGCCCCGCGCTGCTTTTTGGATGGCTGATCCTTCTTCGGCGGCGGCATCTCGCCGGACTCCACCGCATCATGCACCTTCACCCAAGTCCCAAAAGCCTTCGCATCAGAGAGATCGAACTTCAACGCCGTCAGATCGATCCCGCCCTTCTTCGTCTCCCCATCATGACAATCCGTGCAAAACTTCTGGATCACCGGACTGATATCCTTCGTGAACCGCCCCAAAGCCGCCGCTGAAGACGAAGCCGTCTCCGCCGCCTGCAACGCCAGAGCCGATCCCATCATCAAAACCAAATAAATGTACACACGAATACGCATGAGTCAGTCACTCATAGTATGAGACGCTGAAACAGGTAGCAACCATTCAAACAACTTGGCGGAGCGCCGGCCTCCGGCCCGGCTCGAAAATGGAGCGCGGGTCTCCGACCCGCAGCAACTCCCATAAGCAAAGTCAGCTCCCAAAACGCCATATACCTAAACGAACACCTCATCCTCCGCCCACAACGGGGTCACGTCCCAAAGCCCAACGTTGCCCGCGACTCCGCGAGCGGGCTACGTTGGGAAAGCCCCCTTAAATCCCCAACCCCAAAGCGGGTTCCCCCTCTTAAAGTAGCAGCCGAGGTAACGAGGCTCTACCCCTGATAATACTCCCGTCCTTGTCAAACTCCCTCAATCCCGCCTTAATCAACCACCAGATACGCCGCGTTACACCTCACCCGCATTAATCACCATGGCTCAACTTTCACCAGATCAGATCGCGGACATCATCCTCTCTCGAAGGTCAGTTTACGGTTTGGATACCGACAGCCGCATCCGTCAGGTCGCCAACCAACTGACCGCCCGCGCACTCTTTGAACTTCTCGCGCAACTGGACGATCAGGCTTCGGACTTCCCTCTTCAGTTATCCACCCTGCTCTTAGAACTCGGAGATGATTTGCATTTGAAAGATAAATACCTCATCAGCTTCGACACCGGCAATCTCCCGGCTGACGCCCCTGAAGTCACCCCGCCTCCTGCACCTGAAGAACCATCCGTGCACTACCTCAAACTCATTTTCCAAAACGAAGACGCCGCCTATTATCAGTTCCACTTTTTCCCTGACCTTGAGACGGGTTACATACTTGGTGCCGCGCGGAAGCGCACTGGAGACGCGCAACATATCCGGCTTGAACTCACCCACCCCTCCGCACTCCAGACCTTCATTGAATCCTGCCGAAGCAATCCCCATTTCCTCCGGGTAGAAGAGTCAACTGCTGAACAATTTCGCCAAGCCCCATCCCACGGGACATAGAAGCACCCTTTCAGGCTCAACGGGCCGCCCTGCTAAAGCCCAATGTTTTCCCCTCCTCTTTGTGCCTTCTGTGCCTTTTTGCGGCCATACTGTTTCCCCCTTTCCCTCCCCATCTGAATACCCTACCCTCCTCCCACGTCACCTTTACGTATCTATGAAACGCATCCTGAGCCTTTTGCTCCTGGCCCTCTTGGCCACGTCGCTTACCGCCACCGCTGCGGACCAGAACCGCAAACTCGTCATCATCGCGGGCAAGCCCAGCCATCCGCCCCTCATGCACGAGTTTCGCGCGGGCTCTCTGCTCCTGCAGAAATGCCTGCAAGGCTATCCCGGCCTCACCGTGGAGGTGCACACCAACGGCTGGGTCAGCGATGAAAAGACCTTCGACACCGCCGACGCCATCTTCATCTACGCCGATGGCGGTGGCGGCCATCCCGCCGTCCAAGGCAACCATCTGGAAACCCTGAAAAAACACATCGCCCGTGGCGTCGGTTTCGGCTGCGGCCATTACGGCGTGGAAATCGTGCCCGCCCAAGCTGGCAAAGAATTCAAAGAATGGATGGGCGGTCACTATGAAAACGCCTTCTCCGTGAACCCCATCTGGGAACCGGACTATAAGAGCTTTCCAAAACACCCTATCGCCAACGGTGTGAAACCTTTCAGCACCAAAGACGAATGGTATTTCAACATGCGCTTCCGCGATGACATCAAAGGCATCACCCCGCTCCTCGTCGCCAAGCCCAGCGACGCCGTCCGCGATGGCCCCTACGTCCATCCGAAAGGCCCCTATCCGCACATCCAGGAAGCCAAAGGCCGCGATGAAATCATGATGTGGGCCACCGAACGCCCCGATGGCGGTCGCGCCTTCGGCTTCACCGGCGGTCACTTTCATATGAACTGGGGTAACGACAATCAGCGTAAGATCGTGCTGAACGCCCTCGTCTGGCTCACCAAAGCCCCAGTCCCTGACGACGGCGTGAAATCTCAAGTCACCCAGGAAGAACTCATGCAAAACCTCGACGTGAAAAACGTCCCGAAACCCGCCGCTGCGCCAGCCCCCAAGCCCGCAGAAAAGAAGTAAGCAAAATCTACCAGCCGCCCTCGGCTGCCAGCTCAACGGTAGTGGGGCAGTCGCCCCCGGCTGCCATAGTCGGACAGGCGCCCTCGCCTGTCCCCTCTTCGAATCTCAACGCCGCCGCCAGAAATGGTCGCGGCGTTTCACTTTCTGTGCATCCAAACGCCCACGACAATGTGCTGCCCGGCATCTTGCCGGCAGTAAGGGCGCGCCCGAATGAAACTACGCACATCCAATTTACCCGCATAGAACTTTCACCCGCCAGGCGGACGCTTCCGCCCCTCCCTCACCCGCCTCACAAATTCCTCATGTATCATCGGTGCGACCTTCCCATTCTCCATCTCCGCATCCCTTCTCAAAATCTCCTCATCCGATAACAGATCCCACCTCATCACCGTCACCCCCGCCCCCAGATACTCCGTCCGCTCCACCACCTCCCAACCCAACCGCGCATAATATTCCTCCGTGCTAAACGTGAACAAATACAACCACGGAAACCCCAGCGCCTTCGCCTCCTCAATCACCCGTTCCACCAACGCCGCACCAATCCCCTTCCCGCGCTCCGCCGCCTCCACAAACACCCCCGCCACCCACGGCGACAGCTCCTTCCGCGACTCCATATCACACGCCACCAACATCGCCGAACCCAATATCCTGTCCCCCTCATACGCGACAATCACCGTCGGCACCGCCCGTCGATTCGCCGCCTCCGTCAACCGCCCGATCCTCCGCTCCACCGAATCCCCCGCCCGATACTTCCCCCACTCCCGAAAATACCACTCCGCAATCACCGGAATGAACTCAGGATGATCCGCCAAATACCCGATCCGCAACATACCCCGCCATCTAACGCCGAACCCTTAACAAGTCACTGAAATTCCAAATCGTAATCGTCCTCGTTCTCGTCGTCGTCCTCGCTCTTCAATCTGTAGCAGTCCCGCATGCGGGATAAGGAGGCTCTAACTTCCATTCTCTCGATGTTCGGAGTTCGATGTTTCCCCATATCATTGGTCATTGCTGGCCTCCGGTGCAACCGGTTCCTTCGTCATTCGTGCTTGGTCATTCGTCATTAAAACGACTCCTCACTTGAGCCCTCTCTCTTCATCGCCTACCATCCTCCCACCGATGAAAACACCGTTCCTCACGACCTTCCTCTGCCTCTCGGTCGTCACGTCCACTTTTGCCGCCGAAGCCCCCAAGCCTGCCACCACCATCGCCGCTTCCGGCCCGCTCTATAAGAGCGCCATCATCGGCAAGGGCCTCGTCGATATCGACATCGACGTCACGAAAGCCAACTCCCTCTGGCTCGTCGTCACCCCCGGTGAAGACGGTGTCGGCTGCGATTGGGCCGACTGGGTCGAGCCCCGCCTCATCGGTCCCAAGGGCGAAACCAAACTCACCGACCTCAAATGGCGCAACTCCACGCAAGGCTTCGGTCAGGCCCGCGTGAACGCCAACGTCGATGGCAAGCCCCTCAAAGTCGGCGGCCAATCCATTGCCTACGGCATCGGCACCCACGCTCCCTCTGTCATTGAATTCGATCTCACCGGCCAAGGCTTTACTCGCTTCAAATCCAAGGCCGGTCTCGATAACGGCGGCACCGATCAAGGCTGCGGCTCCACCGTCCAGTTCATGGTCTTCACGAATCAGCCGCCCGCCGGTTACCTGAACACCGCCGCCGACACCGGCAGTAAACCACGCGGTTCTGGCCCGGAAGCCGCCGCCTTGGACGCTTCCAAACTCATCGTCCCCGCCGGTCTCGAAGCCACCGTGTTCGCCTCCGAACCCGACATCGTGAACCCCACCGATCTCGACATCGATGCGAAAGGCCGCGTGTGGGTCACCGAAGGCGCGAACTACCGCGTCTCCGCCCACATGAACAAGCAATGGGGCGTGCAACGCAAAGACGGTGACCGCATCGTCATCCTCGAAGACACCAATGGCGACGGCAAAGCCGACAAAACGAAAGTCTTCTACCAAGACCCCAGCATCAACGCCGCCCTCGGCATCTGCGTACTCGGTAATAAAGTCATCGTCTCCGCTTCGCCCTACGCCTTCATCCTCACCGATACGAACGGCGATGACGTGGCCGACACTCGCGAAGTCCTCTTCCACGACGGCTCCAAAGGCGATCACGATCACGCCATGCACGCCTTCGTCTTCGGCCCGGATGGCAAACTCTATTTCAACTGCGGCAATGAATTCCAAAAACTCAGCCGCCCGAAAGGCAACGCCACCGTCGCGCTGAAGGGCCCCATCACGAATCTCGAACTGGAACCCGTCACGGATAAGGCGGGCAACCTCGTGAACAACAGCCGCAAGCCCTATCAGGAAGGCGTCATCTTCCGTTGCAATCCCGATGGCAGCGAACTCGAAACCCTCGCGTGGGATTTCCGCAACAACTACGAAACCGCCATCGACTCCTTCGGCACCCTCTGGCAATCGGACAACGATGACGACGGCAACAAAGGCGTGCGCATCAATTACGTCATGGAGTTCGGCAACTACGGTTACCGCCACGAACTCACCGGTGCAGGCTGGCGCACCAAACGCACAAACATGGAGAAGGAAGTGCCCAATCAACATTGGTATCAGAACGATCCTGGTGTGATGCCGAATCTTCTCGTCACCGGTTCCGGTTCACCCACCGGCATCATGATCTATGAAGGCACGCTCCTGCCGAAAGAATTTCAGGGCCAGATGATCCATTGCGATGCCGGTCCGCGCACCGTCCGCGCTTATCCCGTGCAGAATGACGGCGCCGGTTACAAAGCCACCACGCTCGATCTCCTCACCAGTGGTGATTCCTGGTATCGCCCCGCCGATGTCTGCACCGCGCCAGATGGCTCCGTGTATATCGCCGATTGGAACGACGCCGGCGTGGGCGGTCATAACATGGCCGATCGCGAACTCGCCACCATGCGCGGCCGCATCTACCGTGTCGCCCCCACCGGCCACAAACCGAACGTGCCCAAGCTGAATCTCGACACCGCCGCCGGTGCCGTCGCCGCCTTGCAATCGCCCAACCTCGCCACGCGCTATCTTGCTTGGGAAAAACTCCGCGCCCTCGGAGCTCAAGCCGAGGCTGACCTCGTGAAAGTCTGGCGCGGCACTGATGCCCGCCAACGCGCTCGCGCTCTGAACGCCCTCGCCCGCATCCCCGGCAAGGAACGCACCTACGTCGTAGAAGCCCTGCGCGATAACGACGCGAACATCCGCATCACCGGCCTGCGCATCGCCCGCCAGTTCGATTGGGCGCGCATCAACGAAGCCGCTGCGAACGATAAAAAGCAGCTCAAGAGCGCCGCCACGAAAGCCGCCGTGAACACCCTCTTCAACGCCCTCGGCGGCAAGAAGCAGACCGTCGGCGATGTCGCCGCCAATGTCGGCAGCGAACTCACCTACGACCTCATCACCGCCATCAGCACGCTCGCGAGCGATACCAATCCACAAGTCCGCCGCGAATGCGCCATCGCCCTGCGCGGCAGCCAATCGCCCGAAGCCGCCGCCCTCTGGGTGAAGCTCGCGCAACAACACGATGGCAAAGACCGCTGGTATCTCGAAGCCCTCGGCATCGGCGCCGATAAACAATGGGACGCTTTCCTCGGTGCCTGGCTCACCGCCGTAGGCGATAATTGGAACACGCCCGCTGGCCGCGACCTCATCTGGCGCTCCCGCGCCACGCAAACGCCCGCCCTGCTCGGCAAACTCATCATCAACCGTCAGGCGGAAAAAGACGAATGGCCCCGCTACTTCCGCGCGCTGGATTACTTCGAAGGCGCCGAAAAAGAAAAAGCCCTCGTCCAAGTCCTGACCACCATCAAGTAAAAGACTGGTTCAACCACAGATGGACACAGATAAACCCAGATGGGGAATAAAAACGTCCGAACGCTCAACCTCTTCTCCCTCTCCTCTCTGTATGGACTGGGTACAAGGTGGACAGGTGTGCGGGGACATGGTGGACACATGGGAGAGGTATGGGAGTGTGTCGTAATTATGCCATGGCCTGTGAAAGACCTGATGAGTGTACGACTTGAGTTCGTGAGTTTAGCCCGC